>CAXTUM010000094.1:0-8338 GCA_964247205.1 uncultured Beijerinckiaceae bacterium | reverse complement strand
CCTTGGCGCGCGCCGTGCGGATGTAGTCCTGACTCAGCGCCTCCAGCATGGCCGAACGCACGAGACGGGCAAGATTGGCGAGGATCGGCAGCGACAGCGCGAAAGCGGGGAGAAGCAGCCGGGCGATATTGCCCAGCGGATCCTGCGAAAACGGCACATAGCCCAGCATCTGCAGGTCAGGCAGAAACGCCGTCAGCAGCAGGATCAGCATGATGCCAAGCCAGAACGAAGGGATCGTCAGGCCAGCCACGGTTGTGACCCTGAGCGCCATGTCCCACCCCCGCCCACGCAAGCGCGCCATCAGCACGCCCAGCGGCACGGCGAGTCCCGCGCCCATGACCAGCGCCAGCAACGTCAGCTGTACAGTCGGCCAGACATGCGCACCGATCTCGGCTGTGACAGGCCGCCGGGTCCACAGCGAGACGCCGAGATCGCCCGACAGCACGCCGCCCAGCCACGCGATATACTGCCGGAGGATCGGCTGGTCGAGCCCGATGCGCGCGCGCAGATCAGCCACACGGTCCGGCGTCACCTCTGTGTTGGCCCCCAGCATGATCGCCACGGCATCGCCGGGTATCAGCCGGATCATCAGGAAGGTGATGACCGATACGCCGAAAAGAACCACCAGAAGATCGATCAGACGGTCCCTGAGCAGGCGCATCTGGGTTCGGGTTTACCGCGCCAGCGATGTGCTGCCGAGCGTCAGCAGCGAGCGGTTCGCCATGATATCGAAGCCCTGCACATTGCTCCGCATCGCCGTGAACAGCTGCCCGTAGGTCATGAACGCCGCTGGCCCGTCGCACGACAGCAGCGACTGCACTTTGGCATAGGACGCCTTGCGCGCGGCCTGGTTGCTTTCGATCCGGGCGCTGTCGAGCAGGGTGTCCACTTCGGGGTTGGCATACTTGAACACGTTGGTGGAACCGCCGCTGCGGAAGGTGCGGAAGAAATAATCATCCGGATCAACCGAACCGGCATTGGTGGACACGAAGGCATCGAAGTTGGAATTGCGCCAGTCCTGCACGAACTGGCCGAGCTCAGGAATTTTCAGTTCCGCCTTGAACCCCGCCTTGTTCAGCTGCGCCTGCACGACCTGCGCGATATCCTTGATGTCCTGACGCGGCAGCACCAGCAGCGTGACCGCAACGGGTTGCGTGATCCCGGCGGCTTTCAGCAATTCCTGCGCCTTGGCAGAGGAATGCATGAAGCACGGGAAGGTCGATACATCGCTCGCCCAGTCCTTGAGCGCCGGAGACAGCGGCCCGCCAGGAACGCCCGCACCGAAGAGAGCGGCCTGCACGATCTCCTGCCGGTTCAGGGCGTAATTCAAGGCCTCGCGCACCTTGGCATTGTCGAACGGCGGCTTCGATGTGTTCATGCCGACCAGCGTGTAGGCCAGCTCCATCGTCTCGCTGATCTTCACATTGGGGCGGCCCTTGAGTTGAAGCGCGGTGGCGGCATCAATGTTGGGGAGCATGGCATATTGCCCGCTGGAAATGCCGACCTGCCGCGTCGCGGATTCGGGAATGATGGTGAACTTCACGCCATCCAGTTTCGGCTGCGTCTTGTTCCAGTATGCCGCGTGCTTCGACAGTTCGATGAAGCTGTTGGGCTGCCATTCCTTGAACCTGAATGGCCCGGTGCCCACGGGCTGGCGCTGCAGGCCATCCTTGTTGGCCTCGAACGCCTTGGGCACGATGGCAATGGAGGCCAGCGCTGTCAGGAAAGGCGCGGAGGGCTCCTTCAGCGTCACCTCGACCGTGGCGGCATCTTTCGCCATTGCCTTGTCCATCGCGGCAAGGCGCGAGGCCAGCGGCGAGGCGATGTCCTTCGAGACCACGCGGTTGAGGCTGGCCACGACATCATCCGCTGTCATGGCGGAGCCGTCATGGAAGGTCGCGCCCGCAACCAGTTTGAAGGTGTAGGTCTTGCCGTCCGGCGCCATCACCCATGACTGCGCCAGACCCGGAACAATCCGCAGATCCTTGTCGATGGCGGTGAGGCCTTCGTAGATCGTGCCGTTGACGATCTGGAACGAGTTGAATGCCGTGATCAGATGCGGATCGAGGCCTGCGGGGGAACCATCCACCGCCGCTTCGAGAACCTGCGCCTGCGCCGCACCGAGTGAAAGGGCCAGTGCGAGTGCGGATGCCGTCAGCTTGACATTCATGATCGTATCCCCTGTCTTCCCGTTTGCCCGCCGCATTCGCGGACATTCCCCAAGAAACGCATTCCCTCTGGAAAACGGTAGTCTTGCCGGATATCGATTGCAAGACGGCGCTTCGCTGGTCCGCCGAATCGGATTTTGTCATGACGCGTAACATCATCAAAACAGCCATAGGCGTGATCAGCGGCACGTCGATGGATGGCATCGATATCGCCCTGATCGAAACGGACGGGCACGCAGCCGTGCGCGCCGGTCCCGGTATGATGGCGGCCTATCCACGCGCCTTGCGCAAGGAACTTCAGGAGTTCCTGAAGGACCCGACGCGTGCAGAACACGATCCGCTGACTGAACTTGAAACAGCCGTGACGGATGCTTTCACCGCTGCCATCAGCGTGTTCATGCAGACTCATCAGATCAAATCTTCTCAGATCGATCTCATCGGCAATCACGGCCAGACGATCTATCACAACCCGGAAAGGCGCTTCACGCGCCAGTTGAGCCTCGGCGGACGCATGGCGAAGGCACTCGGCGTTCCCGTCGTCGACAGCTTCCGGCAGGCTGATGTGGCGGCGGGCGGGCACGGCGCGCCGCTGGTGCCGTTGTATCACGCGGCGCTCGCGGCGGAGACGCCACAGCCGCTCATGGTGCTGAACCTCGGCGGTGTCGGCAATGTGACCTATCTCGATGGCGAGACAATCATCGCCTTCGATACCGGTCCTGCTTCGGCGCTGATCGATGATCTCATGCTGAAACGCTTCGGCGTCCCCTATGATGATGGTGGACGCATCGCTCTGGAGGGAAGGGTGAATACGGTCGTTCTGGCCTCGCTGATGGCAAACCCATTCTTCGCGGCGAAGCCCCCGAAGTCTCTTGATCGCAACGCCTTCCATCAACGCGCGGCCGTCATCGATACACTGGAGGATCACGACGCGGCAGCGACGCTGACAGCATTCACCATCGCCGCCACGGTTGATGCCCTGCGCCACGTGCCGAAGCCGCCAAAACGCTGGCTGATCACTGGCGGCGGTCGCCACAACCGCGGCATTATGCAAGGTCTCGCCGACAAGCTCGGTGTGCCGGTCGATCCGGTTGAATCCGTTGGATGGAACGGTGATTTGCTGGAGGCGCAATGCTTCGGTTATCTCGCCGTTCGGTCAACGCTTGGCCTGCCGCTTAGTTTGCCGACGACAACGGGCGCGCCCGAGCCGATGACTGGCGGAAAGCTGTGGAAGCCATGATCCGTCGGAGCCTGTCAGCACCCCTGCCCTTCATCTGCGAGAAGCGCCCCGCCAGCGGGTCGCGCGGCATGGTTGTCACCAACCATCCGCTGGCCTCGGCGGCGGGGGCCGAAATCATGCTGTCGGGCGGCAATGCGGTGGATGCGGCAATCGCGGCGATGTTCGCGCTGACCGTGGTCGAGCCGATGATGGTCAGCGTGCTGGGCGGCGGCGTGATGCATCTCAGGCTGGCGGACGGGCAGCATAACATTATCGACAATCTCAGCACTGCACCGGTGGCTGCGCGGCCCGGCATGTTCAGGCCGACGGGTGATGGAAAGCTTGCCAACGCCCGTGCAGTGGAAGGGCGAGCCAACGAAGTTGGCGCTCTGGCCGTGGCTGTGCCGGGCGCTCTTGCTGGATGGTGCAAGGCGATTATCGAGCACGGGACACTTCCCCTACACGCCATCACGGCTCCCGCGATACGGCTGGCGGAGAGCGGCTTTATCGTGACGCCCTATCTCTCGGATTGCATCAAGGATTGCACGGCTGATCTTTTGCACGACCCTGCGCTGTCGGCGCTATTCTTGCCCGGTGGCGCTCCGCTGTCAGCTGGTGCGCGTCTCGTACAGACGGACTACGCCGCAAGCCTTCGCCAGATCGCCATTGGTGGCCCCGGACTGCTCTACGGCGGTGCCTTGGGCAGGACACTGGCCACGCACCTGCAAGCGCAAGGCGGCATTCTGTCCGAAGCCGATCTCGCGGCCTATGCCCCCGTCGTTCGAGAACCCATCCGCGCGACCTATCGCGGTTTCGACATCATCGGGCCGCCACCGCCCGCATCCAGCGGCGTGCATATCGCCCAGATGCTCAACATCCTCGAAGGCTACGACATCCGCGCCATGGGCTTCGGTTCGGCAGACACCTGTCATCTCCTGGCGGAGGTCCTGAAGATCGCCTTCGCCGACCGCGCCGTCGCCACCGCAGATCCAGCCTTTGTCACAGTGCCGGTGGAGCGGCTGACCTCGAAGGCCTATGCCGGCGAACGCCGCGCCGCCATCCGCATGGACCGGGCGCAAAGCTGGGGCGCGGGCCTCGGCGCGCCTGAAACCGCCGATACGACCCATGTGACGGTCGCCGATGCAGATGGTAATGTCGTCAGCGCCACGCAGACGCTCAACGGGCTTTTCGGAGCCTGCGTGCAGATCCCCGGCACCGGCATGCTCGCCAACAACTACATGTACAATTTCGATCCGCACCCGGGCCGCGCGCTCTCGATTGCACCGGGCAAGCGCTGCTTCACCTCCATGTCACCGATGATGGTCGCAAAGGATGGCCGCGTGCTGCATGCGCTGGGATTGCCCGGCGGCCTGCGCATTTTTCCTTCCGCATTACAGGCCATCGTCAATCTCATCGATCACGGCATGTCCACTCAGGAAGCCGTGGAAGCGCCGCGCCTGTGGACCGAAGGCGGCACGCTGGAGCTGGAACCGGCGTTTCCGGACGATGTCGCCAGAGTGCTGGAGCAGCGTGGCCATACCATAACCCGCGTCAACCGCGTGGCAGGCGGCATGAACGCCGTGTCCTTCGGGGAAGATGGCACGATGACCGGTGCGGCCTGCTGGCGCGCCGACGGCACGGCGGTTGGTATTGCGGGCGGTTTGGCGCGGGCGGGGGTCAGATTTACGCTGGGGTGATCAGGCATGATAGCGCGACAGCGCCGACAGCGCCAGATCAACCGTTTCCAGCAATTGCGCTTTGCTGCTCTCGTCCCGCGCCTGGATCGACATGCCATGTAAAACGGTCAACACATATTCGTTGATCACCTCGATGGGCGCGTTCGCCCGAATATCGCCTTGCTCCACGCCGCGTTGCAGGCGTGCTTTAATCAGGCTTCCCACAGCCGCGCGGCCTTCCCTCAGGAAGATCGCAGCTTCCGCATTATCCTCGGAGCATACCGTCGCGGCGGCGACCAGAAAGCAGCCGTAGGGGCGCGCAGGATCGGTGAAATCCGCCGCGCAGATTTCCAGCAGCTGCCGCAACCCGCCAAACGCCGTGGGCGCGCCGTCGAGAATGCTTCGGATCATCCCGCCCGCTTCGGCCAGATAGAGATTGGCAGCCTCGCGCAGCAGCTCCAGTTTTGAACCGAAGGCAGCGTAGAGGCTTGTCTTGCCGATACCCATCACGGTTTCGAGCTGGGACAGTGAGGCGGATTCGTAGCCATGCTGCCAGATCAGTTTCTGCGCGGCACGCAAAGCCAGATCGCGGTCGAAGGCGCGGGGTCTTCCGCGTTTGGCCAGGGCTGCCGCCATTTCTGCACCGTTCAGAACATTATTCTTGACGAGGCGTTTTCACGCCGATATCTGTACCGCACGGAACATAAAGGAATGCCACCTTTCTGTCACCCGCAGATTTCATAGTGCTCGGGCTTTCGCCACAAACCAACGAGGATTCCCATGCTCAGCCGTCGCCACTTCCTCTCCGCATCCATCGCCGCCGCAGCCGTCACTTCCGCTGGCCTGCCAGCCTTCGCCCGGGCACCCCTGTCAGGCAAGCAGGTCGCGGGCATCTATCGCTACAAGCTCGGCTCCATCGAAATCACCGCAATCAGCGACGGTTCCGTCGGCCTGAACACGCAGGTCTTTGCAGGCGCGGATCAGGCCGAACTGAAGCGCATCATCGCCGCCTATGGCCAGGCCGACCTCCCGCCGACCGCCGTCAATGCCTTCATTGTCAACACAGGGCAGAAGACATATCTGATCGACACTGGCGCAGGCTCAAGCAAGGCTTTCGGCAATACGCTGGGCAAGATGCGTGACAACCTTGCTGCTGCAGGCATCCAGCCCAGCCAGATCGATGGCGTGATTCTCACCCATGCCCATACCGATCACGTAGAAGGGTTGCTGACGCCATCGGGCGCGGCGCGCTTCCGCAATGCCGAGCTAATCATCCACGAAGCCGAGAAGGGTTTCTGGCTGGATGATGGCATCATGTCGCGCGCTCCGGATGCCGCCAAGGGCCTCTTCCTCTCCGCCCGCAAGTCGCTCGCGCCATATGCTAAGCTTACACGCCAGGTGAAGGGCGGAGAGATCGCGCCCGGCATCACGCTGGAAGCTGCTCCTGGCCATACGCCGGGCCACAGCGTCATCCGTGTGGCATCGGGCAAGGAGCAGATGCTGTTTGTCGGCGATATCATCCACAACGCCGCGATCCATACCGCCCGCCCGGATGTCACCTTCGCCTTCGACGTAGACGGCAAGCAGGCGGCAGAGTCCCGCAAGCGCGTCTTCGACATGGTCTCGGCAGACGGCATGCTGATCGCAGGCACACATACGGCGTTCCCAGGCTTCGGCAAGGTGGTGAAAGACGGCGCGGCGTTCCGCTATGTGCCTGCGGACTGGAGCGCTTCTCTCTGAAGATACTTTCTTCCTTCCCTTTGCGGGGAAGGAAGAAATGCCCTCACATCGTCGGGATCACAAAGCTCGCGCCGTCCTTGATGCCGCTCGGCCAGCGCGCCGTCACCGTCTTGGTCTTGGTGTAGAAGCGGAACGCATCCGGGCCGTGCTGGTTGAGATCGCCAAACATCGAGCGCTTCCAGCCGCCGAAGGTGTAATAGGCCAGCGGCACCGGGATAGGCACGTTGACGCCCACCATGCCGACATTGACGTTGGCCGCGAAATGCCGCGCCGCGTCACCGTCGCGGGTGAAGATGGCGGTGCCGTTGCCGTATTCATGGTCATTCGTCATCTTGAGCGCAGCGGTATAATCCGGCGCGCGGACCACCGAAAGCACCGGGCCGAAGATCTCTTCCTTGTAGATCCGCATGTCCGTCGTCACGTTGTCGAACAGGCAGCCCCCCATGTAGAAGCCATTCTCGTAGCCCTGCATCGAGAAGCCGCGCCCGTCGACTGCGAGCGTTGCGCCTTCCTGCACGCCCAGATCGACATAGCCCTTCACCTTCTCCAGATGCGCCTTGGTCACCAGCGGGCCGAAATCAGCCGATGCATCCGTTGACGGGCCGACCTTGAGGCTTTCCACGCGCGGAATCAGCCGCTTCACCAGCTCGTCCGCTGTCGCCTTGCCCACCGGCACCGCGACCGAGATCGCCATGCAGCGCTCGCCAGCCGCGCCGTAGCCTGCGCCGATCAATGCATCCACCGCCTGATCCATGTCGGCATCCGGCATGATGATCATGTGGTTCTTGGCGCCGCCGAAGGCCTGCACGCGCTTGCCGTTGGCGCAGCCGCGTCCGTAGATGTATTCGCCGATGGGGGTGGAGCCCACGAAGCCGATAGCCATGATGTCGGGATCATCGATGATCGCATCCACGCTCTCCTTGTCGCCGTTGACGACATTGAGGATGCCCGGCGGCAAACCGGCCTCGATCATCAGTTCGGCCAGACGCATCGGCACGCCGGGATCGCGCTCGGAGGGCTTGAGGATGAAAGCGTTGCCGCAGGCAATCGCAGGCCCCATTTTCCACAAAGGGATCATCGCGGGGAAGTTGAACGGCGTGATGCCGGCGACGACGCCCAGCGGCTGGCGCATCGAATAGAGATCGATGCCCGGTCCTGCGCCATCAGTGAACTCGCCCTTGAGCATTTGCGGAGCACCAAGGCAGACCTCGATCACCTCGATGCCGCGCTGGATATCGCCTTTCGCATCCGGGATCGTCTTGCCATGCTCGCGTGCCAGAATATCGGCCAGTTCGTCGTTGTTCTTCGCCACGAGATCGAGGAATTTCATCAGCACGCGCGCGCGCCGCTGCGGATTGGTTGCGGCCCATGCCGGCTGTGCGGCTTTTGCGTTGGCGACGGCGGCGGTCATCTCGGCCTTCGACGCCAGCGCCACCTTGCCGCGCAGCGTGCCATCCATGGGCTGCCAGACATCGGCTGTTCGCCCCGATGTTCCGGCAACATGCTTGCCGCCGATGAAATGGCCGTACTGGATCATG
>CAXTUM010000093.1:0-8353 GCA_964247205.1 uncultured Beijerinckiaceae bacterium | reverse complement strand
ACCGGAAGATTTAATTCACATTGATGAAAATTCAGATGATTCTCCAGTTCGCGCACTGCATCCTCGTATTTGCCGAGCCGGAAGTAAGCCCAGCCAAGGCTGTCGATGATGTAGCCATCCCGCGGCTGGAGATCGACCGCTTTTTTCAGCATCACGAAGGATTCGTCGATGTAGAGGCCCATATCCACCCAGGAATAGGCCAGATGATTGAGCACATGGGCACGGGCCGCCTTTTCAGGTTCTGTTTTCGGCTCCTCCGGCAGCAGGCTCAGCGCATGCTTCAGATCGGCTTCCGCCAGCGGCCATTGTTTGTTGCGCTCGTAGGCGATGCCGCGACCGTAGAACAAGCTCCAGTAATTCTTGTCGTTGCGGTCAATCAGCGCGATGGCCTTTGATGAGGCCTCGACAGCCTCCGGCCAGCCCTTGTTGCCGCGATGGATGCCCGAGACCGTATCGTGCAGCGTTACTTCAGTGGGATTCTTCGCGATCCATTCAGCGAGCAGTTTCAAGGCCTCGGGCGTTTTCTTCGCCTCGTTCATGGCCAGCGCTGACCGGATCACCGTCCGGGTCTTGATGCCGGATTCATCCGGCACCCGGTTGAAGAGCTCGATGGCCCTGTCATATTGCTTGAGCTGCTCGAAATTCTCGGCAAGCGAGATCAGCACCATATCGTTCTCGCCATGCAGGTGATTGGCGAGCTGCAGATAGATCAGCGCGATCAGTTCCGCGCCACGGCCGCGTCCGCCGATATCCGACGACGTGTAGAGCACTTCCGCTGCACCCTGCGCTACATTCTGCACCAGCGGCTCCGGCACGCCGCCGCCATCCAGCGTCTTTTTTACCGAGGCGATGAAGGGCAGGTTGTTGGGCTTTTCCGCCAGCTTCGCATAGATCGCCTTCGCGTTCTCGCGGTTGCCGTGGCGCGCCTCGTAGCGGGCGTAGGTATCGGCGAGGCGGATCGTGTTGACATCCAGTTCGTAGGCCGCCTTGAGGCGCTTGGCGGCTTCCTTGCGATCTCCCGCCACATCGGCCATCAAGCCGCCGTAAAACAGGCGGTAGACCGCCAATTGAGGATCGGTGAAACGGTCCACTGTCTCCAGCGCTTTCTTCAGGTCGCCGCTGCCCACATAGGTCCACCCAATGAGGAGCGCGGCGCTCAGGTCCGCATTACGGCCACGGCCGCCCGCCTTCTGAAAACTGCTGCGCGCGGTCTGGAACTGGCGGTTGCGCAGGGCGCGGACACCCAGCGTGAGATGCGCCAGCGCATTCTGCGGGTCGCGCTGCGCCACGCGTTCCGCCAGCCGGAAGGCATCATTGAAGGAACCGTCCTGCACGGACGATACGAAAGCGCGCTCCAGCAGTTCGGCATTGCGCGGATCATCCCGCAAGGCTTCACGGAAGAAATGCGCGGCCCCGCGCGCGTCGCGCGAGTAATCCGCCGCAAGCGCTGCCAGAAAATTGCCAGCCGAGGTTTCCGCAGCGCCCAGGGATTGGGCGCTCAAAGTCTGCGCCTGACTGGTGTTACGGGCCTGAGCCGCAGCAGGCAGCGCCAGAAGGCTGGCTCCGACGACGAGCATGGACAGGCGAAGCGGCATTCTGGTCTTGGCGGCGGTGCAATCAGTCACGTCGTCTGGGCCTCGATGCAGGAGAGATGGGGATTCGTTCGTCAAAATGAACGGATTAGCGCCTGACGGCAAGTTAAACGGCGATACGCCACGAGATTTCTGACATTCGCACGCGGATGTGAAGAGGCTTTCCATCGACAATACGGCGAAGCTTTGACATTTTCATCTGGCGTTGCCGCAATCTTGCATGCGTTCAAACTCAAGGAGACCAACCGCAAACCATGAAAAAACTGATCGCCATGGCGTTCGCACTGCTTGCTTTCATGGCCGCTCCGGCCATGGCGCAGCAGGCTGAGTTCGATCTCTTTGACCAGTCGGACTTCAGCAAGCAGCTCGCCACCGGACAGCCCGTGATCGTCCACGTCAACACGACGTGGTGACCGGTCTGCAAACGCCAGGTCCTGGCGCTGGATGAACTCCGGAAGCAGCCGGAGTACAGGAATGTCGCCTTTCTTCGCCTCAATTTCGATACCGAGGCGGAGTTCAAGAAAACCTATAAGGTGCCGGTCCGCTCCGTGATCATCGTGTTCCGTGATGGCAAGGAGCTGGAGCGCATCACTGCAAATGGCGACAAGGCCGCTATCGAGGCGCTGATCAAGAAGGCGCTCTGAAAGGCTGGAGCAGGAGACCCCTGAATCGCGAAGGCCGGGAGCAACCCGGCCTTCTGCCGTTGGAAGTATCAGCCGAATGCGCAGGCTTGCCGCAGCGCCGCATTCTCCGCGCCGGACAGAAGAGACGCAAGCGCCTGCGCCGCCGCGGCATGCGGCGATCCTTTAACGACACCTGCGGTGTAGACCGTATCCAGATGGTGCGGCTGGGGTAGCGGCGCCACCAGCGTCACACCCGCAGTCGCGACAATCTCCGTGGCCTGCGTGCTGCCGATGGGGTTACGGCCGGCGGATTCAGCCAAGGCCCGCATCGCTGTGGCCCCATTCGGAAATGTCCGCAGGAGGGGCTGTACTGCATCGACTATGCCAAGCGCGTTGAGGACATTGTGGAAATGGATGCCCGCCGTGGCCAGCACGGGATCTGGAAAATAGATGACGTCCGCCGCCAGCAGCGCCCGGCGGAGCGCGTCCGAATCAGCGACATCCGGCAGTCTCTGGCCTTCCCTGACTGCGATGGAGGTTGGCACCGTGCCGATATCGCGGATAGTGGCCGCATCAATGATCAGCTTCTCGCCAAGATCCCGCAGGATAGCGGCGGTGAGAACAACGAGATCAGGCCGCTCGCCGTCCACCAACCGCTGGCGCATGCCTCCGACCGCGCCAAAATCACCGCTGATTTCATAACCCGTCGCAGCCTTGAAAGCTGGCGTCAGGGCCTTGACGAGACCATGGGCGGCCCCGCCGCTGAGAATGCGCAGGATGGGCATCGTTTACTCCATGGACGCGAGAATGCGCTCGCGCGTGAACGGCATCTGCCGCACGCGAACCCCGAGCGCGGCGTGAATGGCATTGGCAATCGCCGCCGCCGTTGGCCCCTGCGAGACCTCGCCCGCGCCAAGCGGCGGCTGTGCAGGATTGTGGATCAGGGACACCTCGACAGCGGGAACCTCTGAAAACCGCAGGATCGGGTAGCTCTCCCAGGAGCCGCATTCCAGCGCCTCGCAGGAGAAGCGCACTTCTTCCTTCAGCGCCCAGCTCGTGGACTGGATTGCGCCGCCCTCGATCTGGTTGACTGCGCCATCCGGGTTGATGACCTCGCCGAGATCGGCCGCAATCCAGATCTGCGTGGCCCGCGGCTCGTGCGTGACATCGACCTCGGCCGCAACCGCGCAATAGCCGCCGGTGTTCTTGTAGCGCGCAAAAGCGATGCCGCGGCCACGGCCCTCCTGCATGCTGGGGCCCTTCCAGTCAGCCATGGCAGCGACAGTCTCCAGTACGGTCCGTGCCCGCTGGTCCGTCAGATGACGCAGACGGAAATCAAGCGGGTCCCGACCCGTTTCTTCCGCCAGTTCATCCATCAGACTCTCGATGCCGAAAACATTGCCGATGGCTCCCAGCGACCGCATTGAGGATGTGCGCAGCGGCGCGCTCAGCACACGGTGCTTCATGATGGTCCAGTTCGGGATATCATACAGCGGCACGGCGTTGCGCTGCGATCCTCCGCCTCCCGCCAGGGGTGGATCGGAGGCAGCAAGGCGCGGAAACGGCTTCTCCAGATTATAGCTTGCCAGCAGGGCCGGTGTCGCGGCTCGTCCAGGCCGCGCCGTATGGCCGTTGCTCCACAGATCATGACGCCAGCCTTTGATCATGCCGTCAGCACCTATATCCGCCGAAAGACGCATCAGCATGGCCGCACCGAAGGGCGAACAGGTCATCTCATCCGCGCGGCTCCACTGCACGCGGACCGGCTGCCCCGGCACAGCGCGGGCCAGAAGCGCGGCATCAAGCGCCACATCGTCTGCACCGTTGTGGCCGTAGCAGCCTGCACTCTCTGCGTGCTCGACGGTAATGCCATCCTGCGGAATGCCGAAGACCAGCGCCAGATCCCTGCGCAGGTTGTAGACGCCCTGTGTGTGTGATTTCACAGTCAATTTTCCATCATGCCATTCGGCGATGGCACAGGACGGCGCGATGGAAGCATGAGCGAGGAAGGGTTTGAGGTAGCTGCGGGTGATGCGCTTTGCATCTGCTGTCTGTGCGCCATCGCCGCGCGTGTGAACAATCTCGGTTTCCGATGGAGCACGTTCAAGCCATTCGGCCAAACCGGCGGCATCGGGCAGCGGCCAGCCGCCCTGCCATACAGTGGCGCGGCCCAGCAGCGTGACTGCGCGTTCCGCCAGCCGCTCCGTTTCCGCGACGATGCCCAGAAAGCTGCCGTTCCGGACAATCCTGACGCCGGGATGCACCGAGGTGACACGCGCTTCATCCAGATCAATAAGCACGGCTCCCGCACGCGGCGAACGCAGCACGCGGCCATGCATCATATCCGGCACCACCAGATCGTGGATGTAGGTACGCTTGCCAAAGACACGGCCGACGATGTCGATGCGCAGTGACGGCTGGCCCGACAGGCCGCGCAAGTCCCCTTCTTTCGGTCTGGCGAGACCATCGGCCATGCGGGCGAGCGACACCGATCCGGCCATCTCGCCATAGCTCAGAGATTGATTTCCCGCCCCCCGGAGAACGCCATCCGCAACCGCGATCTGATCCGGTGACACACCGAAACGCCGGGCGGCTTCCGTCACGAACAAGGCGCGCACCTCAGCCGTGACCTGCCGGACCGCCATGCCGCAGGTGCTGACGGAGAGGCTGCCGGAGGTAACGCCTTCATCCGGACTGATTCCCGTCGTCGCGGGACGCAGCGTGATGCGGTCCAGCGGCACATCCAGTTCATCCGCCCCTATTTGCGCCAGCGCCGTGAGCAGGCCCTGCCCGAGTTCCACCTTGCCCGGAAACAGCGTGATGCATCCGTCAGCCCCGACGCTGATCCAGCGATCCAGACGCGGGTTTGCGGCGAGATTTCCGGGCAGTGCGTGGGCAGGATCAGGCATGACTGACACTCTCGCGCATCACAGAAGCCGCCCGCTGGATTGCCCGAAGAATGCGGTTGTGCGATCCGCAGCGGCAGAGATTGCCATCCAGCGCGAACCTGATCTCGTGATCTGTTGGCGCAGGGTTGGCCGCCAGCAGGGCAACGGCGCTGATGATGATACCGGAGATGCAGTAGCCGCATTGCATGGCCTGTTCGTCGATGAAGGCCTGCTGCAGCGGATGCGGGTCTGCCGCGTCACCCAACCCTTCCAGCGTCACGACTGTCCTGCCCGCAACGGACCACAGCGGCGTATTGCAGGCCGTCACGGAACGTCCGTCCACCAGCACATGGCATGCCCCGCACAATCCCTCGCCGCAGCCGAAACGGCTGGCGGTCAGGCCAAGACCGTGACGCAGGGCATCCAGCAAAAGCCGGTCCGGATCACCGGCAAAGGAGCACAGCTTGCCATTGACCAACAGATCGACAGCCTTGGCCATTGCGTCACTGCGCCTTGATGTTGGCGAGCTCGATCACCTGCTTCCATTTCGCGATATCCGCCGTGAGATAAGCCCCGAATTCTCTGGGATTCATGCTCAGGGCGACCGCGCCCTGCTTCGTCCAGGCATCCCTGATCTCGGGCTTTGCCTGAAACTTGCGGATTTCAGCATTCAGAAGCTCCACGATCTCGGGCGGCGTCCCGGCCGGCGCCAGAAAGCCCAGCCAGATCGTCGCCTCGAAGCCAGGCACGCCCGCTTCGGCGGCGGTCGGCAGATCGGGCAGGATGGCGGAGCGGGTCGCACCTGTTGTGGCCAGCGCGCGGACCTGTCCGGCATTGATCGTCGGCGTCATGGTGGTCACGGCATCCATCATCATCTGGGCATGGCCGCCCAGCACGGAATTGCGGGAATCGCCGCTGTTGCGGTGCGGGAGATGCACCATGTCGGTCTTTGTCAGCGCCTTGAAATTCTCGCTCGCCAGATGATAGGGCGTGCCGTTGCCGGAGGATGAATAGGTCAGAGCGCCGGGCTTTGATCGGGCGAGGGCGATGAATTCCTGCAGTGTTTTAGCCTCGACGGAGGGGTGCACCACGATTACCAGATCAGAGGCATTGACGGGAGCGACCGGCACGAAAGCCTGCGTCAGCACATAGCCGCGGTTGGGCAGCAGCGTCTCGTTGGCGGTGTGGGTGTTGGACATCATCAGGAGCGTGTAGCCATCGGGCGTTGCCCGCGAGGCCTCGATCGTGCCGATGACCGCGCCTGCACCGGGCTTGTTGTCGATGATGAAATTCTGCTTCAGCGCCTCGGAGAGATGCTGCCCCACTGCCCGGGCATAGATATCCGCAGGCCCCCCGGGGCCGAAGGGCACGATGATCTTCACGGGCCGGCTCGGATAGGCCTGTGCAAAGGCAGACGCGCCGGTCAGCACGGCCATGCCGAGAGAAAGAACCATCCGCCGTATCATCATTGTCGTGATCCTTCAAATCGTTTGATTGTTTCAGCCGCCGTCGACGCGGCCAATCTTGCGCACGGCTTCGATCAGCCGCTGCGAATCCCTGTCCATGAACGCTGTGAAGTCCGGCTGGTCGAGATAGGCCGGAGGAGAGCCTGCCGCTTCAAAGATACGGCGCGTTTCCGGATCAGCCATCGCTTCGCGCATGGCCTCGCGCAAGCGTGTCACGATCTCGGGCGGCGTGGCGCGCGGCACGAACAGACCGCCCCAGATATAGAACTCGACATCCGCGAAACCCAGCTCGCGGAAAGTCGGCACATCCGGGAAGGATGGCACACGCTCGGCCCCGAAATTGGCGAGAACACGGATCTTGCCCGCATCCGCCTGCGGCTTCAGTACGCCGGGTGCTGAAGCGAGCGCCTTGATCTGCCCGGAGAGAAGATCGTTCAGCGCCGGGCCTGCGCCCCGGTACGGTATGTGGTTCAGCTTGATGCCCGCACTGCCCGTGAACATCTCCATCGAGACATGCAAGGTGCCGTAGGGACCGGATGAGCCATAGGCGATTTCGCCGGGGCGCTTCTTTGCATCCGCCACCATGTCCGCCACGTTTTTCCACGGCGTATCGGCAGAAACAGCAAGCAGCGTCGGGTCCGCCAGCACGCGGGCGATGGGGATCAGTTCGCTGGTCTCGTATTGCGCCTGCCGCCCCATGATGCGGTCCGCCTCGGGGAGCACTGCGAGCGATGACAGCGTCATCAGCAGGGTGTGGCCATCGTTTGCGCCGCGCGCGACGGCGGCATTGCCCAGAGCGCCCCCGGCCCCGCCCCGGTTATCGACGATCACCGGCTTGCCGAAAATGCGCTCGAAAGCCTTGGCGATGGGCCGGGCCGCAAGGTCACCCTGCCCGCCCGGCGGAAACGGCACCACCATTTTCAGGTTTTGCGTCGGCCATGCGGCTTGAGCGCCAGCATGAGGAATGAACGCTACGAGCGCCGTGCCTGCCAGAAATTCCCTGCGCTTCATGCTTCCCTCCCTGAAAGCCGGATGCAAATGTGACTTCGCCTTATCCGACCGTATTCTCCAGCACGCCAAGTCCCGAAATCTCGATCTTCACCCGGTCGCCCTTTTTCAGGAACTTCGGAGGCGTGAAGCCGATGCCCACACCCGCCGGTGTACCCGTGGCGATGATGTCTCCAGGCACAAGCGTGATGTAGCGCGATATCGTGCTGATCAGGGTGGGGATATCGAAAATCAGGTCCGCCACCGACTGGTCCTGGCGCAGTTCGCCGTTGATCCATGTCTTCAGATGCAGCTTGCGCGGATCGCCGGCCTCATCCGCTGTCACCACGGCGGGTCCCATGGGGCAGAAACCGTCGATGCCCTTGCCCAGCACCCATTGCCGGTGTTTCTGCTGCAGCAGGCGCGATGTCACATCGTTGACGATGGTGTAACCGAAGACATGCGCCATGGCCTTGTCCAGGGGAATGCCGCGGCCGCCCTTGCCGATGATGACAGCCAACTCACCTTCATAGTCCACGGAATGCGTGTCATCGAGGTAGGCCGGGATCAGGTCACCGTGGCCGCTGACCGATGTTGTCTGCTTGGTGAAAACAACCGGCGCTTCCGGCACGATCTCTTTCGCCGTGGCATCAAAGCCGCTGGCGGCGAACTCCTTCGCATGCTCGTGATAATTCTTGCCGACGCAGAAGATGTTGCGCGCCGGGTTCGGAATGGGGGCCGTGAGCCGCACATCCCTGGCGGAAACCAGCGGGGCCTTGCCGATACTGCGCGCTAGG
>CAXTUM010000092.1:0-8360 GCA_964247205.1 uncultured Beijerinckiaceae bacterium | reverse complement strand
GTCGCGACTGCGCTGGCCGATGCTGAGATAGCATCCGAGATTTACTCGGTAGCAGGCGAATACGACATTCTCGCCAAGTTTCACATCGATGACAGTGTCGATATCGGGCACTTCGTCGGCGAGAAGGTGCAGGTCCTGCCCGGTATTCAGGACACGCGAACGATGATCACGTTCAAGGCTTTTTGAACAATTAGCGCCCGCATGAAGCCGCTCTCCATCGCCATTGCCGGGCTCGGCGCCATCGGCGGCGGGATTGTGGCCGAGATCGCACGCAGCGAGCCGGGCATCCAAATCACAGCGGTTGCCGCGCGGGATGCGGCCAAGGCTGAGGCCTTGCTGCTGACTCACCGCGTAAACGCGCGGATTCTCCCGCTGATCGAATTGCCGCAAGCCGCTGATATCGTGATTGAATGTCTCCCTGCGGCTTCGTTTGATATCATAGCCGACGCCACGCTCGCAGCTGGAAAAGGCCTGATGGTGCTCAGTGTCGGCCAGCTGGCGCGCCGCGAGGACTTGGTCCCGGCCTTCCGGGCGGCGAACCAGCGGCTCATCGTGCCGACCGGTGCAATCCTCGGGCTGGATGTCGTGCGCGCGCTCTCACGAGGCGATGTCACGGCCAGCCGCATCATCACGCGCAAGTCGGCGGCCAGCCTTGCGGGCGCACCGCATCTGGTCGCCAATGGAATCGATCCAATGGAGCTGAAGGAACCGACCTGCGTCTATTCCGGCACGGCGCGGGATGCGATCAAGGGCTTTCCCGCCAATGTGAACGTAGCCGTAGCGCTGTCGCTGGCTGGTGTTGGCGTGGACCGCACGCATTGCGAAATCTGGGTTGATCCGGTCGAGACGGCGAATGTCCACACCATCGAGATCGAGACCGCAGGCACATCCGTCAGCATGACCATTCGCGGCAAACCGGATCCGAAGAACCCGCGCACGAGCCAGATGACGGCGCTCAGCGCGGTGGACGCGCTGCGGCGGCTGGCCGATTTGGTCTGGATCGGTTCTTGAACGCTGCCACCGACGCAAAATGGCGATGGCCGGTTTGACCCGGCCATTGCGTTTCATTCGGAAAGACAACCGGCCTCAGTTCGCCGCGAAGCAGTAGAGCAAGCCATTGCCGCCCGTGGCGCGGAGCGAAGCGTTGTCGCAGGCGCGAGAGGCATGCGCAGCGTTCCAGGATTTGGCTTCGGCGGAGTCGTTAAGCCCCATGCGGTCGTGATGGCCGACCATGGCCGCGCCTTCCGCTGCCTTGGTCCAGTTGCCGCACGTCATGTCCTTGTCGGCGGCAGGTGCAGTGCCGTCTGCGTTCGAGCCGGTGAGGATATCGTGGTAGTTCACAACGAAGAGGCGGCTCATGACCATGCGGTTGGTTTCTGTGAGTCCGGTATTGACGTTGATGTTGGCCTTGGCCGGGTCATGCAGATCGGCGACATTGGCCGCAACCTGCACGCCCGCCGCGTTCACCCAGGGACCGGCCCCGATACGGTCGCGTGCGTTGACCGCAGCTTTGCCGCCGACGGCCTGCTGGCTGAGATAGGCGCGCCATGTCTTGGCGCCGGCGCCGGCCCGCGCCGCGAGCGTCTGGCAATGCGCATCCGCCCCCTCAAGCCCGCCGAAGTTCGCGCCGTTCTGGCCGGGCGTCGATGTGATGAAGAAAGTCATGTTCGGAAATTGCGGTGGCGCTGGGGCCTGCGCGTCCGCCGTGATGGTGAGGCCAAGCGAAAGCGCTGCGGCCGCAAGTGTAGTCAAATATATGGATTTCATAGCTGATTCCTCCTGCAAAGGCTCTTCTCCGCAAGCCATTGAAAGCAAAGCTAGCAGTTTTGTTGCCCGATAGAATTGCCCAACTGCGCAAATTTATTCTTGCAAAACCGCAAGACTAAACCCGAAATCCATGTGCTGCCACTCAAAGCCACAATGTTATAACAGAGAAAATTCCTGCTACGATCCTTGCCCTCGCCGTGCCGTATCGGGTGGGCGCGCTTCCTTCGCCAGCATCGCCAGCGCCTCATCCACCGGCATCACCACGGAGTTCTGCGATCCGAGTCGGCGGATAGACACAGTCCGCTCCTCGGCCTCCCGCTTGCCCAATGCGAAAATCACCGGCGTCTTGGCGAGGCTGTGCTCACGCACCTTGTAGTTGATCTTCTCGTTCCTGAGGTCAGCCCGCGCCCTGAAATCTAGCGCCAGAGCTGCTTCCGTCACTTCATGGGCATATGTGTCCGCTTCCGACGTTATGGTACAGACCACGATCTGTTCTGGAGCAATCCAGAGCGGGAAATGCCCGGCATACGATTCAATCAGGATACCAAGGAACCGCTCGAGCGATCCACAGATCGCGCGATGGACCATTACGGGCTGCTTCTTCTCGCCATCAGAGCCAATATAAAACGCTCCAAAGCGCTCGGGCAGATTGAAGTCGACCTGCGTTGTGCCGCATTGCCATTCGCGGCCTATGGCATCCCTCAGCGTGTACTCGAATTTGGGGCCATAGAATGTTCCCTCGCCCTCGTTGATGCCTGTCTTGATGCGACCGCCCGACTCCGCCTCCATCTTGACCAGCACGCGGCGCAGAATTTCTTCGGAATGATCCCACATCGCATCTGTGCCGACCCGCTTCTCGGGCCGCGTGGCGAGCTTGACCATCACTTCGTGAAAACCGAAATGCTCATAGACGGACATCATCAGATCATTTATCTTGAGGCACTCGGCCTCGAGCTGATCGTCCGTACAGAAGATATGCGCATCGTCCTGCGTGAAGCCGCGCACCCGCATCAGACCATGCAGCGCACCAGATGGCTCGTAGCGATGGACCGCGCCAAACTCCGCAAGCCTGATGGGAAGATCGCGGTAAGACTTCAGGCCGTGCTTGAATATCTGCACATGACCGGGACAATTCATTGGCTTCAGGGCGAAAACCTTCTGATCCGCTGACTCATCCTTCGGATTCATGAAAGCCGTCGCGGATTTGACCGCAAACATGTTGTCCGAATACCAACCCCAGTGACCTGACGTCTCCCATAAGGATTTGTCGAGCAGCTGCGGTCCCTGCACCTCCTGATACTGCCCCTTCAAACGCCGCCGCATGTAGGCGATAAGCTGCTGGAACATCGTCCAGCCTTTTGCGTGCCAGAAAACAACGCCAGGCCCCTCCTCCTGAAAGTGGAAAAGATCCATCTCGCGTCCCACCTTGCGGTGATCACGCTTTTCGGCCTCCTCAATCTGATGGAGATGCGCATCAAGCTCCTCCTGCGTGGCGAAGGCGGTAGCATAGATGCGCGACAGCATCGGGTTGTTGCTGTCACCGCGCCAGTAGGCGCCGGCCACCTTCATCAATTTGAACGCCGACCCGATCTTGCCCGTGGATGACATGTGCGGGCCGCGGCAGAGATCGATCCAGTCGCCCTGCGCATACATCTTGAGATCATCGCCGAGCGGGATCGCATCCACCAACTCGACCTTGAACAGTTCGCCCTTTGCGCGGAAAAAATCCTTTGCCTCGTCGCGGCCCCAGACCTCTTTCGTGAAGGGTTTGTCGCGCCCGATGATCTCGCGCATCTTCTTCTCGATGGCGGGAAAATCCTCCGGTGTGAACGGCTCGTTCTTGTAGAAATCGTAATAGAATCCGTTCTCGATCACCGGACCAATCGTCACCTGCGTACCGGGAAAAAGCTCCTGCACGGCTTCCGCCAGCACATGAGCCGCATCGTGGCGGATCAGCTCCAGACAGCGGGGGTCGGTGCGTGGAAGCAACTCCAGCTTCGCGTCAGCGGTAATTGCATCAGAAAGATCATGCACCACGCCGTCCAGCGCCATGGCGACGGTTCGCTTGAGAAGAGACGGCGAAATACCGCCTGCAATCGCAGCACCTGTAATGCCGGATTCGTAGGCGCGCACTGCGCCATCGGGAAATGTCAGGTTGATCATCGTCAGTTCCTCCGCTCACTCCCGCTCACAGCGCGGGTAAGCCTGCCGGGATTATCGATGTGACGGATGATCCCTTTCCGGCGAAGGGGCGTCACAGGCAAAACGCGATGCAGTCGGCACAGGCTCGACCGACGCCCAGCGTCCATAGCGCCACGGGGTAAATGAACTTGCCGCTTCGGGCAACTCCCGGGGCACCGGATCGATCCCGTTCGTGCCTCCCCTGCCCGGCCTGCAGCGGCACAGGCGCGCCAGCCCAATCCAGCCGCCTGCCCACGCCCCATGCGCGCCGAGCGCCTGATCCATGTATTCGGAGCAGGTCGGCCAATGGCGGCAGGTGCGACCCATCAGCGATGACAATGTGTAGCCATAGCCCCGCACCGGCATGCGCATCAGCGTGGCGACAGGTTTCTGCCGCCAGTCCAATGACTTGATTGGGTCGTAGCGGCGGGTCACGCGGCGGAATGGGCGGCCTGTTTCGCCTCGATCTGACCCACGGCATCCACTACGGCATCGAAGGTGAGCAGCGTGGACGCGTGCCGCGCCTTGAATTCGCGCACCGGTTCCAGCACTTTGGTCTCTTCCCAGCGCCCGCCCGGCGGCGAGCCGTTTTCCTTCAGCATCCGGCGCACATCATCGCGCGCCTGCCGGATTTCATCGGCATTCGCGCCGATGACATGCCGCGCCATTATCGAGGATGAGGCCTGTCCCAAAGCGCAGGCCTTCACATCATGGGCAAAATCCGTGACGACGCCGTTCTCCATCACGAGATCAACCGTCACTTTCGATCCGCACAGCTTCGAATGCGCAACCGCCGTCGCCATCGGCGAAGCAAGCCGGCCCAGCCGCGGGATGTCAGCGGCGAGCTCGAGAATGCGGCGGTTATAAATATCGTCGAGCATGGGTGGAGCAGCCCTCTGTATTCATCCCCATATACGCTTTGCAGGCGCGATATGCGAGTGTGGTCATCGGGGGAGCGACTGAAGGACACTGTGGCAGGCTGCCGCGCAAGTGGTCCGGCATGCGTGAGATCGCGTATGCAGTTTTGAAATGCAAGGAGGCGCCTAGATGGATGATCTGGTTAAGACCTCGACACTGCGCTCTGCGACGCCAAGCCGGGCTCCTGTCGAAAAACCCACCCGCGAAGAAGCAATGGAGGCCGTGCGGACCCTGCTGCGCTGGGCGGGCGATGATCCCTCACGAGAGGGGCTGCTCGACACGCCCAAACGGGTCGTGAAAGCCTATGATGAACTCTTCAAGGGCTACGGCGAGAATTCGGACGAGGTATTGAACAAGGTCTTCAAGGACGTCGACGGTTATGACGACATGGTGCTCGTGCGCGATATCCCGTTTTATTCGCATTGCGAGCACCACATGGTGCCCTTCTTCGGCAAGGCCCATATCGCCTATTATCCGACGGATGGTGTCGTGGGCCTGTCAAAGCTGGCCCGTCTTGTCGATGTTTATGGCCGCCGCCTCCAGACGCAGGAGACAATGACGGCGCAGATCCTCAGCGCTCTGAACAGCACGCTCAATCCACGCGGCGTGGCGGTGCTGGTCGAGGCCGAGCATATGTGCATGTCTATGCGCGGCGTGCAGAAGCATGGGTCATCGACAGTCACCACGCAGTTCTCAGGCGTGTTCCGCGATGATCCGGCGGAGCAGGCGAAGTTCTTCACAATGGTCCACAGCGGCAGGATGCGGTGACGATACACGGCTGGCCGAATTGACTCGGCCAGCCTGATAAAGCCACAAACGCCCGATGTGGACACCAAGCACCCCTTTCGCACCGCCCGGCACGAAACCTGAACTTGAGGAGGGCAGCGCCCTCACACCGAAATTCGACGCCGCCGGCCTGATCTCCGCCGTCGTCACCGATGCTGTTTCAGGCGAAGTCCTCATGCTCGCCCACATGAACGCCGAAGCGCTGGCCCGCAGCATCGCCAGCGGTGACGCGTGGTATTATTCCCGTTCCCGCCGGCAACTCTGGCGCAAGGGAGAAACCTCGGGGAACACGCAGAAAATCATCGAGATGCGCGTGGATTGCGATCAGGACGCGGTCTGGATCAAGGTGGAGCAGACGGGACCGGCTTGTCATACGGAGAGGCGGAGCTGTTTTTACCGGGTGGTGGAATCCGGCAAAGATGGGACTGTTCTGAAGCAAAAATTTCCAAAAACTCACAAATAACCACCGTTATCCCTCTGGTCACACTCCTGTCGTACTCTCTTTCCATCGACACGGGCGTCAAAGGATGCATTCCATGATGTTCATGCCCAGACTGCGCTCGGGAGAGCCGCAGCAGAAAGAAAACGGTGCGTCGCGGGAGCCGATTATCGGACTGGCGCTCGGCGGCGGTTCTGCACGCGGCTGGGCCCATATCGGGATTCTGAAAAAGCTGGATGAAGCGGGCATCCGCCCAAAAATCGTGGTCGGCACATCGATCGGCGCAGTGGTCGGCGGCAGCTGGGCATCCGGCAAACTGCCCGAACTCGAAGTCTACGCCCGCAGCCTCACCAAGCGCTCGATGCTGGGCATGATGGACTGGAACATCGCGGGCTCCGGCCTGCTCTCGGGAGACCGGCTTCGCAGGGCGCTGGAAGAGCGCTTCAAGGGCGCCCTGATCGAGGATTTGCCGGTCAAGTTTGCGGCCATCGCCACCGAGATCAAGACGGGGCACGAGATCTGGCTGACCCGCGGTCCTATCACCGACGCCATGCGCGCTTCCTATGCGCTGCCAGGCATCTTCGTGCCCGTTAATGTCGCAGGCCGCTGGCTGATGGACGGCGCGCTGAGCAATCCAGTCCCGGTCGCCGTGGCGCGGGCGCTCGGCGCCGAGATGATCATCGCAGTGAACCTGCACACAGATGTGCTGGGCCGCTCAGGCGTGATCCATGAACATGGCCACGCCGATGTCCTTCCGGTGGCGCCGTCACCCGAACAGGACGAGGCGCGGCGCGGGTTGTTCTCGGCCGTCTCCAGCCGTATCTGGCACCCTTTTGGCGCCAGCGCCGCAGATGAGAAGGATGTGCGGCCGGGCATCATGAGCGTCATGCTTGATGCGTTCAACATCACGCAGGACCGCATCGCGCGGTCCCGGCTCGCAGGTGACCCGCCGGACGTCACGGTCGGCCCCAAGATCGGCGGCATCGGCCTGTCCGAGTTTCACCGCGCGGAAGAGGCCATTGCGGCAGGCGAGGCGGCAACGCTGAAGGTGCTGGATGACATTCTTGACATCCGGAAGGCCCTGACCATCTCGAAAACGTGACCGGTCCTGAAAATATTCAGACACCCCGGCGAGAACTTTCCAGACCTCCGCAAGTTGTGTTCAGGACAACACGAACCGGAGACAGGACAATGTCGAGCCACTTTCGCCTCAACGCCGCCAAATTCGCCTTCGCCGTCGGCGTCATGCTTTCCGCCACAGCCGCCCATGCCGATATGTCGGGCAGCAATCTCATTTCCTCGGCGCTCGTGCCCTCCAGCAGCTACGGCAAAGGCGAGGCCCCCGCCCATGTCGCGATCCCCCGCGAGATCGTCAGCTTCTCAGGCCATCAGGCGCCAGGCACGATCATTGTGAACACCACAGAGCGCAGGCTGTATCTGGTTCTCGAAGACGGCAAGGCGTTGCGCTACGGCATCGGCGTCGGCCGTCCCGGATTCGAATGGAAGGGCGGCCAGACCATCACGATGAAGCAGGAATGGCCGGACTGGCGTCCGCCCGCCGAAATGCTGAAGCGCCGCCCCGATCTGCCCCGCTTCATGGCGGGCGGAGAAGAGAACCCGCTCGGCGCACGCGCCATGTATCTCGGATCGTCAATCTACCGCATCCACGGCTCCAACGAGCCTGAGTCCATCGGCCACGCCGTATCTTCCGGCTGCATTCGGATGCTGAACGAGGATGTCGTCGATCTCTACAACCGCGTGAAAGTCGGCACCCGGGTGGTGGTGCTCTGAACGGATCAGAATTACGCATCATCCCGTCTTTCGTGACAAACGAAGGCGGGATTTTCGTGTTCTTGCCAGCGCGGTCAGCTTGCCATCTGGATATAATCGCGCAGTGACTGGCTCTCGGCTTCCGTCTCGGCAATGCGCATCTTCACGACATCGCCGATGGAAATCATTCCGACGATCTTCCCGGCCTTCAGCACAGGCACATGACGGAAGCGCCCGCGTGTCATCTGCTCCATCACGTCGAGAATGAGATCACCCTCCTCGCAGGTCTCTACATTGGCCGTCATGTGCTGCGAAACAGGATCATTCAGCGCATCGGCACCGTTGCGGGCGACCGCGCGGACGATGTCGCGTTCCGAGAGAATTCCCTTGAGCGAACCGTCGGCCCCGGTCACCATCACGGCGCCGATCCGGCGCTCCGCCAGCACTTTGGCGACTTCATGCATCGTGCGATGAGGTTGCGACGTGATGACGTCGTGAC
>CAXTUM010000091.1:0-8400 GCA_964247205.1 uncultured Beijerinckiaceae bacterium | reverse complement strand
TGGATATTGCGCAAAGGCTCCATCATTGCCGATACCGATTCTGGCTTCTGACCGGTAATGCGTCGGCGCGCCAGGTCCGGGTCGTCCTTGGTCATCAGAAAGAAAATGACCGCTGTTGCGGCCAGCACTGCGGCCCAGACAAGCGCCACCGTCTTCCAGCCATAGGCGACCATGATGACGGGCGCTGCGAACTTGGTGACGGCGGCGCCGACATTGCCAGCGCCGAAGATGCCGAGCGCCGTCCCCTGCCTTTCCTTCGGGAACCATTTGGAGACGTAGGCCACGCCCACCGAAAAAGAGCCGCCTGCAATGCCAACACCAAGCGCTGCCAGCAGAAACGTCGGATAGTCATAGGCCTGTGTCAGCAAAACGGTCATTACGGCGGCGCTGAGCATGGTGATGGTGAAGACCACCCGGCCACCGTATTGATCGGCCCAGATGCCAAGCAGCAGGCGGATCAGCGATCCTGTCAGGATCGGCGTGCCGACCAGCAGACCGAACTGGGTATCGTTCAGTCCAAGATCCTTCTTGATCTGGATTCCGATGATCGCAAAGATTGTCCAGACCGCGAAACACACTGTGAATGCAATCGTCGAGAGCCAGAGCGCCCTCCCTTGATCACTGCGATCAACGCCTGTTCCAACTGGCATGACAGCCCCCGCTCAAACCGGATGCATTTCATCCGAATGCAGGAATGCTGATGATTGCGATGCTCAAAACAGCTGATCCAGATCAAAGGCTTGGTGAAATTCGAAGGATTCAAGCAATCCCCGCGCAAATGTCAGTTAGCCGGTCGACAAAGCTCAGGTTATCCATTGCACACTGCAATCCCTGAGCATGATTTAGATCAAGATCGGGCTTGCGCTTTGCATCCATTCTGATGATGGGAGGTGCCCGTTGATGCGAAATGATGATCTCAATGAAATGCAGCGCCTGCCCATGTTCTCGGGTGTAGCGCCGGGATATGTCGATGCCATGCTGAAGGCGTCGTTCCTGCAGCGCTTCCCGGCATGTGTCGAGCTTGTCCGGGAGGGTGAGCCTGCCGATTTCCTGCACGTGGTCGTTGACGGTCAGGTCGAACTCTTTTCGGCCTATGGCGACCGGGAAACGACAATCGGGGTGCTCGGACCAGGACAGAGCTTCATCGTCGCCGCGGTTCTGCTGGACAGAATCTACCTCAAGTCGGCCCGCTCTCTCTCTCAGTCCCGCGTCCTGATGATCCCATCGGAATTAGTCAGGCGCTCATTCGGCGAGGATGAAGCTTTCGCACGCGCCATTGCAGTCGAACTTTCACTGGCTTATCGCGGCGTTGTGAAGGAACTGAAAAATCAGAAGCTTCGCTCCAGCCTGGAACGGCTGGCCAACTGGCTCCTGTTGCGCGATGCGGAAACAGGGTCCAAAGGCCAGTTCGGGCTCCCCTTCGACAAGAAGGTCCTGGCTTCCCGACTGGGCATGGCGCCTGAAGTCCTTTCACGATCATTTGCGGCGCTCGGACTGTACGACGTGGTCGTCAAAGGCCCATACATTCAGCTGAACGATTTGAGTGCCTTGCGGAAGCTTGCCGAGCCTTCAGCCACCATTGATGATCCGGCCTTGTGAGGGAATGAACGCTACGGTTTGATCGGAGCTGCAATGCCGCCAGCCCTCGCGGTTGTCCGGCGGCAGTGCAGGCCGCTTTCTGCAAACAAGGGATGGAGGGGGGTGTGAACCGCCACGGGTTTCCCGGGAGCTACTGCATTAACGGCTGACCCGGTGATTGCGTTTTGTGCAGGTTTCATATGATGTGATGCTTTGAGTCCAGGCTGTGCATTGGCATTCCAGAACCATGATCGACGGGACACCATAACGAAAAGCTGATCAGGCGGTCTCCTGCTGCGCCACGACGGTCTCTGTGATTGTCTGTGTTATCCAGCCGATAAAGGCGGCGATATCAGGATTTTCGCGATCTTCTCGCCTGTATACAACGCGATGCGCCACGACAGTGATTCCGAGCCTGCCAAATGGCATGACAAGATCGCCTCGCCGCAGGTAACCATGCGCCTGCAGCGTCGACTCAAGGACAATTCCCAAACCATCCGCTGCTGCGGCAAGCGCCAGATGTGCACGGTCAAACTGCAGGTTGCGGGGGTTGAGTGACGTTCCTGGAGCAAGACGGGCCGCCCATTGCTCCCAGGGGACCACAGACCGCAGGGAGTGTATGAGCGGAATCCGTGCGACGTCTCCCGGCTCGTTGAGCCGATAGCGCTGCACAAAATCGGGACTGGCAAATGGCGCCACCAGTTCCTCGCCAAGCGCAATTGCATCGCAGTGCTCGGGCACCGACCGGGCATACTGAATATCGACCAGTATCCCGTCCTGCCCCAGGCGAGCAGGCTCATGGCTGGCGAAAAGGGTGATGTCTATGGCCGGGTGGCTAGCCAGAAACCCGCCGAGCCTGGGTGTCAGCCACAGCGTCGCGAAGCTTGGCGAGCAGTGGATTGGCAACCTCCGTGAAGCGCCACTGGATACCAATCGGTTGGTAGCGGTCGCAAGGCGAGCGAAACTTTCGGAAATCGACGCGGCATAGGTTATCGCCTCTTCCGTCGGTGTTACGATGCGCCTGTCGCGCAAAAACAGGTTCTGGCCGAGCCGATGCTCAAGCGCACGCATCTGGTGGCTGATCGCCGATGGCGTGAGATTGAGCCGCCGCGCTGCGCTGGCAAAACTGCCCTCTTCCATGACTGTCTTGAAGGTCAGCAGCCACTGAAGCGGGGGCATGGCGATATCCATAGATGAATTTTGCTCACGATTGACCTGCTGTCAATTCGCTTTTCGTTGTTCAAACTTGCGTGTTAGCCTTCGAAGATAAAACTCGGGCTCATCGAATGCAGCCCGGATCATAAAGCCTCTCGGGGCACCACGGAGGACGGATCTCGATGAATCTTCATCGCATGCTGCTGGAGCGCAAGACCGCAGGGAAGCCCATTACTATCGGCATCATAGGCGCAGGTAAATTCGGCACGATGTTTCTGTCCCAAGCACGCCTGACCGAAGGGATGCATGTGGTGGCTGTGGCCGACATCAACACGGCGCGCGCCCATTCACAACTCAAGACGGCATGCTGGCCAGCCGAACAATACGCCGCGAAGTCGCTGGACGAGGCGCTGAAGAACCGCAGCACCATGATCACTGACAATGGCGACATCCTCGTCACGCATCCTGGCATCGAGGTGATCATCGAAGCGACGGGCGATCCCGGCGCGGGCATCCGCTTCGCTCTCAAGGCCATCGAGAACGGCAAACACATTATAATGGTTAACGTGGAAGCCGATGCAGTCGCCGGACCGTTGCTGAACAAGCGCGCCAAGGCGGCAGGCGTGGTTTATTCCTTGGCCTGGGGTGACCAGCCCGCGCTGATCGCCGACCATGTGGACTGGGCCCGCGCCTGCGGCTTCAAGGTTGTGTCGGCAGGCAAGGGCACGCGCTATATGCCGGCCTATCACCAGTCCACGCCTGAAACTGTGTGGGATATCCTCGACAAGTACATGAAAATCCGCGACCGCCAGTCCATCAACCCAAAGATGTTCAACTCCTTCGTCGATGGCACCAAGTCCGGCATCGAAATGACGGCGGTCTGCAACGCCACCGGTCTCGAAAGCCAGGCGGACGGCCTGTCGTTCCCGCCCGCCACGCGCTTCGAGCATGCCGAAATCTGCAAGCCAAAGGCCGACGGTGGCGTGCTGGAGCGCAAGGGCGTCACCGAGGTGACCTCATCGGTCTATCGCGACGGGACCGATGTCGAGCGCAGCCTGGTGATGGGCACCTATGTCGTGATCGAGAGCGACAGCGCCTACACGGAGGAATGCTTCCGCGAATATTCGATGCTGCCCGATTCAAGCGGCAAATATGCGGCACTCTACAGGCCTACCCACATGATCGGGCTGGAGCTTGGCTTGTCAGTCGCCTCTGCAGCTTTGCGCAAGGAGCCGACCGGCGCGCCGGTGTGCTTCAATTCGGATGTCGTCGCCACTGCCAAGCGCGATCTCAAAGCGGGCGAAATGCTTGATGGCGAAGGCGGTTTCTGCGTCTGGGGCAAGCAGACACCGGCCAGGATGTCACTCAAGGAAGGCTATCTGCCGCTCGGCCTCGCCCACAAGGTGAAGCTGAACCGGGATATCGCGACCGGCGACCGACTCCGCTGGAGCGATGTGGACTATGATCCGAACGATGCGGCCGTGAAGTTCCGCCGCGAGATGGAGAGTGAATTCGCAAGCTGACTGCCAGGGGCCCGGATCCGGCAAAAGACCGGACAGAGGCTGATAACGCCGCGGCCATCAAGAGCCGCCTCACAGAGGGAGGACGACATGACATACCAGACCATGACACGCCGGGCCATGCTGGCCGGAGCAGCCGCAACCGCAGGCCTGATCGCCATGCCGGCCGTGCTGCGTGCCCAGCAGCTGAAATGGATCGGCGCATCCGCCACGCCGCCCACCGACTTCATCGCCCAGAGTCTCGATGTCTTCGCCGCAAGGCTGAAGGACCTGACCAAGGGTCAGATCGAGGTGACGACGCATCATGCCGGCTCGCTCGGCGGCGAGCGCGAGCATGTGGAGGCGCTGCTGCAGGGCGCGGTGCATGTCGCCTCACCGGGCGCGGCCATCCTCGGAGGCTGGTACAAGCCGGCTGAGGTCTTCACCTATCCGTTCATGTTCAAGGATGTCGCGCACAAGGATCGCGTGATGACCTCCATGATCGGAGAGTTTGGCGACGATGTCGCGGCGCAATCGAAGCTGCGGCCGCTGGGCTCGATCCCGCGCATGCCGCGCATGCTCTCCTCAAACCGAGTCATCAAGACGCCTGCCGACATGAAGGGCTTCAAGATCCGTGTGCCTGAAACGACGATGTGGCGGCGCACCTTCGAGCGCTTTGGCGCTTCGCCCACGCCGCTGCCCTGGCCGGAGGTGTTCCAGGCGCTCAAGTCAGGCATCATCGAGGGGCAGGAAAACCCCATGGCGCTGACCTTCAACGGCGGCATCTTCGACGTGAACAAGAACTTTGCGCTCACCGAGCACATGATGCAGGACAACATGATCGTCGTGGCCGAGGCCTTGTTCCGCCGCGTCACCGACGATCAGCGCAAGGCGATGGTGCAGGCCTCGCGCGACATGGAGGACACGCTGCGTCCCAAGGTGATCGCCGATGACAACCGCATCCTCGACCTCGTCAAGGCCAAGAACATCGCCATCAACGAGGTCGACAAGGATGCCTTCCGCAAGGCTATTGACGGCATGGACAGCGAGTTCCCGCATGTGAAAAAGTGGGTCGACCGCATCAAGGCCATTGCTTGAATCTGAAAAACCGGAGGCCGGCCCGCAAGAGGGTCCGGCCTTACCCTTGCACGAGCAGGACAAGCCCATGGCCATGGACAGCGCCCCACCCGCAAGCGCCTTCGCCCTGTTCTGGGGCAAGGTCTGCGACGCCGCGGATCATCTCAGCCGATTCATCGTCGGGGCCTCGATCGCCGCCATCGTGCTGATCACCATCGTGGCTGTCTGGTACCGCTACGGTCTTGATGCGCCGTTGTCGTGGACCGAGCAGGTCTGCCGCATCCTCTTCGTCTGGTCGGTCTTCGCCGGGGCAGCGGTGCTCTACCGTCAGATGCTGCACATCGTCATCGACATGTTTCTGCTGATGCTGCCGCCCAGGGGTCAGGCCATTCTGTTCTGGGTCAACCAGGGGCTGATGCTGCTGGTCGGCGTGCTCATGCTGGTCTTCGGCCTGGAAATCTCGATCGGCACCTTTGGCCAGACCTTCGGCGCGCTGGAGATTTCGCCCGCCAGCTTCTACCTTGCAGCCCCCTATTGCGGCTTGCTCATTATCTTCTTCTGGATCGAAAAGCTGATCGACCCGGCAAAGCGCGAGCCCATGGGCGAAGTTCACCTCTGAGAGAGCAGGCCAATGTCCTCCATCCTCATGCTCTCCTTCATTGCGCTGATGGCCATAGGCTTGCCGATTGCATTCGCCATGGCGCTCGCCGCTGTGATCACCATCGCCAGTCATGATTCCCTGCCCTATTCGGTCTTCATCCAGCGCGCGCTGATCGGCGCCGACAGTTATTCGCTGCTGGCGATCCCGTTCTTCATTCTGGCAGGCAACGTCATGAATGTGGGCGGCATCACAGCGCGGATCATCAATTTCGCCAATGCCTGCGTCGGCCGCTTCTCAGGCGGGCTTGGACTGACCACCGTGATGAGTTGCATGGTGTTCTCCGGCGTCTCGGGCTCCGCCGTGGCCGACGCCACAGCGCTCGGCAAGGTGCTGATCCCCGGCATGAAGAAGGCCAATTACGATCCGGGATTCTCCGCCGCGATCACGGCTTCGGCCTCGGTGATGGGGCCGATTATCCCACCCTCCATTCCGCTGGTGATCTATGGTCTTTCCGTCGGCAAGGGCGTGTCAGTCGCCGCGCTGTTCCTGGGCGGCGTGGTGCCCGGAGTGATGCTGGGCATCGGCCTGGCCATCGTCACCTTCCTTATCGCGCGCAAGCGGAACTACCCCGTGCATGAGGCGCTGCCGATGCGCGAGGTCCTGCGCTCCGGCTCAAAGGCGATCTGGGCGCTGATGATGCCCTTCGTCATCCTCTTCGGTGTCACGGGCGGCGTGGTGACGGTGACGGAGAGCGCGGCCTTTGCGGTGCTCTAAGCGCTCTTCGTCGCGATGGTCATCCACCGCGAACTGAACTGGCGACAGCTCTGGAGCATCTGCGTGCAGTCCGGGCTCGATTCTGCTGTTGTCATGATCATCATTGCCTTCGCCGCCGGCTTCGGCTGGCTGATGGCGGTCAGCGGTTTGCCGCGTGTCATCGCCGCCTGGATCGGCGCCTTCTCCAGCGATCCCCTCGTCATCCTGATGCTGATCAACGGCCTTCTGCTGATCGTCGGCTGCTTCATGGAGGCCATTGCCGCCATGATCATCCTGATCCCGGTGCTGATCCCCATCGTCCAGGCTGCCGGCATCGATCTCGTGCATTTCGGACTGGTCATGGTGTTCAACCTGATGCTGGGCCTTCTGACGCCGCCCGTTGGTATCCTGCTCTACATTTGCGGAAACTTCGCACAGGTGAAGATCGAGCGCGTCGTCAGGGAAGTTCTGCCGTTCCTCGCGGTTGGCATCGTGGTCCTGCTGCTGATCACGTTCTTCCCGCCGCTTGTGCTGTGGCTGCCGAAGCTGATGCTGAACTGAGGTCGATGATGGCGCGGTTGAAGGACAGGGTGGCGCTGGTTCTTGGTGCCGGTTCGGTCGGCCCAGGCTGGGGCAACGGCAAGGCGAGCGCCGTCGCCTATGCGCGGGAAGGCGCGGCGGCGATCTGCGTCGACGTGAACGTTGCTGCGGCGGAAGAAACAGCTGGGATTATCACCACTGAAGGCGGTTACGCCGAAGCCCATGCTTGCGATATCACCAATGGCACCGCAGTCGAGGCTCTCGTGGCAGACATCGCCCGTCGGCATGGTCGCATAGAGATTCTGCACAACAACGTCGGCAGCACAACCATGGGCGGCCCTCCGGACCTGACGGAGGAGCAGTGGCAGCGCGCGCTGGATATCAACGTCACGGGCGCGTTCCTCGCCTGCAAATTTGTGATCCCGCTTATGCTCGCCCGCAAACAGGGCGTCATTACCAACATCTCGTCGGCAGCCGCCATCCGCTACACCGGCTATCCCTATGCGAGCTACTATGCGGCGAAGGGCGCGCTGAACCAGTTCACAGTCGGCCTTGCCATCCAGTATGCAAGGGAGGGAATCCGCGCCAACGCCATCATGCCCGGAATGATGGATACCCCCCTGATCTACCAGCAAATCTCTGGCCAGTACGCCACGCAGGATGACATGGTGAAAGCACGCCACGAAGCGACACCCATGGGGCGCATGGGCACAGGCTGGGACATTGCCAGCGCGGCTGTCTTTCTGGCAAGCGACGAAGCGAACTATATCACAGGCGTTTGCCTGCCCGTTGATGGCGGCCTGACGGCGCGCTGTGCATGACACCGGAGACACCCGCGCCATGACGATGCTGGACTTCCTGAGCCGCGCCTTGCTGCTCGGTATATTCGCGACGGCACTTCTGGATCTTTGGGCCGTGCTGCTCAACCGGCTTTTCGGTTTCGGGCTGCCAAACTGGGCAATGGTGGGGCGCTGGGTGGCGCACCTTCCCTCAGGTCGTCTGGTTCATGATGACATCGGTGAAGCGCCTCCGGTCAATGGCGAACTGAAGATCGGCTGGGTCTTCCACTATACGGTCGGGATCCTGTTCGCGATGACAACCCTCCTGATCGGCGGTGCGGACTGGGCCAAGCGGCCACAATGCCCGCCCCCAACCTTGTTTGGTATGGTACGGTCGGCCGCCGGTGGGTCCTCCCTT
>CAXTUM010000090.1:0-8403 GCA_964247205.1 uncultured Beijerinckiaceae bacterium | reverse complement strand
CACTCGGCATCGTTGGCGAAAGTGGCTGCGGCAAGTCCACCACTGCGCGCCTTCTCGTGGATCTGATCACGCCGGACAGCGGCAGCATCCGGCTCGGCGGCAAGCAGATCGGCACTGAACTCACGATCCGCGACCTGCGCCGACAGGTGCAGATGGTCTTTCAGGACAGCTACGCCTCGCTCAATCCGCGCCTCACCATGGAGGACGCAATCTCGTTCGGGCCAATGGTCAATGGCATGACGTCGGACAAGGCCATTGTCCTGGCGCGCGATCTCCTCGCCCGTGTCGGGCTGGACCCATCTCGCTTTGCTGGGCGTTATCCGCATGAGCTTTCCGGTGGCCAGCGCCAGCGCGTCAACATCGCCCGCGCACTTGCTTTCTCGCCCAAGATCGTGGTGCTCGACGAGGCAGTGTCCGCGCTGGACAAATCGGTCGAGGCGCAGGTGCTGAACCTGCTCGCCGACCTCAAGGCTGAGCTGGGGCTGACCTATGTCTTCATCTCTCATGACCTCAACGTCGTGCGCTACATGAGTGACCGCGTGATGGTGATGTATCTTGGCCAGGTGGCTGAGATCGGCCCGGTTGAGGCACTCTACAATGCACCCGCTCATCCTTATTCGCGCGCTCTGCTTGCAGCCATGCCGTCAATGGATCCGGACCGGCGCACCATGGAAGCGCCGCTGGCGGGTGACCCACCCAACCCGATCAATCCGCCGCCCGGTTGTCGCTTTCACACGCGCTGCAAGCATGCAGATTCGATCTGCTCAACCCGTGAGCCTGGGCTTTACGCCCTGCGGGTGCCAGGCCATCTGGCCGCCTGTCATCTACACATTCCCGGCTCAGGCCACCCCGAGACGCTACACTCAGAGGTGTCCGCATGAGTGTGCCATTGGTCGAGCTCGAAGACCTCACCGTGCGCTTTCACGGCGAACGCACGGTGCATGCGGTCAATGGTGTTAGCCTTTCCCTCCGACCTGGCGAGACACTCGGCATTCTGGGCGAAAGCGGCTCTGGCAAAAGTGTTACGCTCAAGACTCTGCTGCGCCTCTTGCCCGAAACCCGCACGACGATCGGCGGCGGCGTGCGCGTTGATGGCATTGACATCCTCAAGCTTGAAGGCAAGGCATTGGCCAACCATCGCGGCGGCACAGCTTCGATGATCTTTCAGGACCCAATGCTGGCGCTCGATCCCGTCTACACCATCGGCGAGCAGATCGCCGAGGCAGTGGTGCGCCATGAAGGCATCAGCGCGGCCGCAGGCATGGCGCGCGCGCTCGACATGCTGACCCGCGTGCGTATACCCTCGCCAGAGCGCCGCCTGAAAGCCTACCCGCACGAGATGTCTGGCGGCATGCGCCAAAGGGCGATGATCGCGCTTGCGCTGGCGTGCAGACCCAAGCTCCTTTTGGCGGATGAGCCAACCACCGCGCTTGATGCCACCGTGCAAATCCAGATTCTGCTCCTGCTGCGCGAGCTGCAGCGCGAATTCGGCATGGGCATGATCTTCGTTACCCACGATATCGGCGTCGCCGTCGAGGTCTCGGATAGGGTGGCGGTGATGTATGCTGGCGAAATCGTCGAGACGGGAACTGTGCGCGATCTGATCCGTGATCCGCGCCATCCCTATACCAAGGGCCTGCTCGCGGCGAACCTGCACGGTGCCGTCAAGGGTGCGCGTCTCAACGCTATTTCCGGCGCGCCGCCTGCACTTGCCGAGAAACCTGTAGCCTGCTCGTTTGCTCCCCGTTGCACGGTGAAGCTGGAAAGTTGTGCCACACAGCGCCCCCCGAACGTTGCGCACGGCCCCGATCGGCAGGTTCGCTGCATCCTTGCGCAACAATAGCAGCAACAGAGCCAACTTGGATGTTTGTCATGGACCAGAATGTCAGCAATCGCAGTTTCCAGCCCGCAACCGGAATTTCGGCTCCTGGCGCATGCCGACGCTGTGTGCGCGGGTTGATCTCGCTGTTGAGGTGTTCGAGCGCTGTCGCGCTATGCATCACGATTTTACGCAGAGCCGGATAGCTCACGTATGCCAGCACATCGAAAACGGCGCATTCCATGAGAATAAAGAGCTTGGATGCTTGGGTCTGGGCTGGCCAGTAGTGGAACGGCGTTGTGCATAGTCCATTGAAATGTCGGTGAAGGCTCAGCGGTGCGGGGCTTGACATTGGGATAGTCATCTAGAAAAAAGACCGATCGGTTTTTTAATGGAAGATTTCAATGCGCAAAGGTCTCAGGACGCGACTGGCCATTGTGCAGTCATCGGCCGCCCTAATGAACCGACGTGGATGGCTGTCCACACCGGTCTCTGCGGTGCTGAAGGGGACCGGGCTGAAGAAGGGTGGCCTTTACAACCACTTCGACTCGATGGCCGATCTCTCGTCCGCTGCTTTCGAATTCGCCTCGGAACAGTTGATTGCCCTGGTCCACAAACAGCTCTCGCGGAGTGCGCATGCCCGCGACCGGTTGCGTGACCTCCTCGATGCATTCGACATGTTCGCAAAGCGGCGCCCACCATTCGACGCAGGCTGTCCAATCCTCAACGCGGCCACCGAGGTCGACGACATTGACGACCGGATGCGAGGACAAGTGGTCGCGGCCATCGACAAAATCCTAGGTTTGCTCGAAGCCGTGATCGCAGAGGGTATCCAGCGAGGCGAAATACGGCCTGAGATTGTGCCAGCGCGTTCGGCTCGACTGCTGTTCGCGTGCTTCGAGGGCGGAGTGATGCTGTCCGGCGTCACCCGTGAGCCGACGCTGTTCGCCGACATCAAGAGCGACCTTTTCGCACTCACTGAAACTTGGTTCTTACTGCCGGAGAAAACGCCATGAACCTACTGCTGCGCTTTATTTGGGTTCTGATATCCGCACAACGAAAAGTGCCCGCCGAGGTGCTGGAGACAGCAACCTTGCGACTGCAGGTTTGGCCGACGGACCTCGATGTGCAGATACATATGAACAACGGTCGGTATCTCTCTATCATGGATCTCGGGCGCATCGATCTGCTGGTGCGGTCCGGTTTCTGGCGGATCGCGCGCGCCCGCGGCTGGTTCCCCGTTGTTGGAAACGCCAACATTGATTATCGCCGGTCACTCACGCTGTTCGAACGGTATACACTCGCGACCCGTGTACTGGGCTGGGACGAGCGCTGGTTTTACCTCGAGCAGGTCTTTGAGCGGGATGGAAAGGTAGCTGCCTCCGCGATCGTGAAGGCGATGATCCGTAGCCACAGCGGTGCGGTCACACCAGAGGAAGTCCTGAGCGCACTGGGGGCTGACACGTGTTCGCCAGACCTTCCGCCACGTGCTGCGTCCCTCATCTCCGCGTCGACCGTTTTGAAATAGTGGCCTGCTGCCGGTTTCGTGAACACCCTGTCGAGTGTTTGAGCATGACGGCGAAAGGTTGGCATTTTAAATGTCCGCAATTGCGTGTTTCGGCTCGAAACCGGAACGTCAGCACCTGGCAAAGGATGTCTCCATCGCGGCATAGGTATGGCGGTCGAAGATAGTCACGCGGCAGCCGCGCCGGGCGAGATTGTAAGCCGTAGTTATGCCGGTAATACCAGCGCCGGTGACAGCGACGGTCGATGTGTCTGATGTGGACGTGGGGTTTCTCCTCTCGCGCGAGCCGCGCGGGTCGAAGCCCCCCTCTGTCAATGGCCTGAGAGCATCACCGGGACCGGTCATCGGTCCTGCGGCTTACACCATCGGCGGGAACTGCCGTTCCGCTTTTCAGAGTTCAAAAATAGGCGCGGTTGCTGGGCCTGAGAGTTTCCGGGGCGGTTATTCCTTCGGCGCCGACCGGTTGCCCGGTCGAACTCTTCCGCACGACCCTCATCGCCCGGATCGGACGGGCTGTCAAGTTGGTTGCAGATTGAAACAATTTAACCCTTCGGCTTCCGCGGGCGCCGGCTTCTTGCGCCCATCTCGGGATAGCGCCGGGCGACTTCCTCGATGTAGCCTTCCTGCACCCATGTCCTGACCCGCCCGATTATCGCTAGGAACGCCTCGCGTTCGTTCTCGGCAAGAGGTTGCATCATCAGCGCTTCCAGCTCAGTGGTTAGCGGATCGGCCTGTCCGCAAAGCGCCTCGCCCTTACTGGTGGCCTTGAGCGTAAAGATCCGCGCATCCCCAGGGCTGCTCGTTCGCTCGATCAGCCCGGCCTTGATCAGGCTGGAGAGTATGCGGGAGGTGAGGCTGCGGTCGAACTTGGTCAGGGCTGCCAGGGCTGTGAAGGTGACGCCCGGCGTCGACCGGACAATGCGCAGCACGCGCAATTCCCGCACGCTCCAGCCAAACCGCGTCTCGAAGATGTGGTTGGCGTTCCCGATTCCGTCCTCGGTGATGACCGACAGATGATAGGTGAGCGAGCGATCAAGCATGAAACTCTATACGCGACAGGTATGGTTCGTTGCAAATTTCAATAGTTGCAATTTAAAACAAAATCGTGATCCTTTGGTAACGCCCCTCGCGAATGGGCGTCAACCGTTACGGGAGAGCGAAATGACAATGGCGATCAGCCTTCCACAGCCGCAGGTTTCGAAATCGCGGATCATCGCGGCGTGCACCATCGGCAACGCGCTGGAGTTCTTCGACTTCGTTGTTTTCAGCTTCTTCGCGCGCACCATCGGCGCGCTGTTCTTCCCCTCGCAGGATCCGACGGCGCAGCTGCTGCTGGCCTTCGGCACGTACGGCGTCGGGTTCCTTGTCCGCCCGCTCGGCGGCATCGTGCTGGGTTCATACGCCGACCGGAAGGGCCGGAAGAAGGCAACGGTGCTGACGCTCATGCTCATGGCTCTCGGCACCGCCATGATCGGTCTTGCGCCGGTCTATGCGACCGCGGGCATTTTCGGAGCCGTCGTTGTGGTGCTTGGCCGCCTGATCCAAGGCTTCTCGGCCGGCGGCGAAGTTGGCGCGGCGACGACGCTTCTGGCCGAACACGCTCCAAACGACCAGCGTGGCTTCTATGGCTCCTGGCAGCTTGCGAGCCAGGGTCTCGCCGTGCTTGCCGCAGCGGGTGCCGCCTATGGTGTCAACACCTTGCTCACACCCGCCGAGGTCTCGGCGTGGGGCTGGCGTATCCCGTTCCTTCTGGGCGTCCTGATCGTGCCGGTCGGCCTCTGGCTGCGCACGGCGCTGGAAGAAACGCATGCCAATGAAGACCACGAGAAGACCCGTGAAGTGTCATCGCTCCGCCTCGCATTCCGCGAGCATCTGGGCAAGATCATCGCCGGTGTGGGCCTCATTATCGGCGGCACGGCAGCCAACGCCATCGTCGTCCTCTACATGGCGACCTATGCGGTCACCCAGCTGAAGATGGCACCCACCACGGGCCTCATGGCCGGTATTGTGGCCGGGCTGATGACCCTGATTGCGGCTCCCATCGGCGGCATGCTCTCGGACAAGTTCGGGCGCAAGCCTGTCGCTGCAATCTCCTACGCACTCATCTTCCTGCTGATCTATCCGGCGTTCCTCTATCTGAACGCCAGTCCTACGGTTGGAACATTGCTGGCTGTCGTGGCCGTGCTGGCAGCGCTGAACGCCATGGGCGGCGCCACCATCATCATCACGCTGGCGGAGATATTCCCCTCAGAGGTGAGAGCAACGGGCATGTCGCTGGTCTATGCGCTCGGCGTCGCGATCTTCGGCGGCTTCGGCCAGTTCATCGTGACATGGCTTATCGCCGCCACCGGGAGCCCGATTGCTCCAGCCTATTATGTGATGGCCTGCTCCCTGGCGACACTGCTCGCACTCCGGGCGATCCCGGAGATGAAGGGTCGCGCCCTCGCCTGACCGTATGACGATGATGACCAAAGGCGGGCTGCCGTACTGCAGCCCGCCATATCATTTAATGCGGCGCAGCCTCTTGCCGCGGCACAGTACCCAGCGATGGATCCCATTGGTCGAACTCCCGCACCAGCGTCAGAAACTGCAGCAGCAGCCGCGAGGCATCATTCCGGCGGACGCTCATGATGATCGGCGTGATCATCGTCGGCTCATCAAGATCGAGATACCGAACGTCGTCGCGTCCCAGACGTTTGACCGACGCCGGCACAACGCAGATGCCGCCACCCGATGCCACGAGACCCAGCGCCGTCTGCAGTTCCTTCGCCTCCGATCCGATGGTTGGCTCGACACCCGCATCCCGATAGAAGCCGAGCACCTGGTCCGCGTAGCTCGGGCGCGGCGTCTTCGGATAAATGATGACCGGCTCACCTGCCGTGTTTCGCAGCCGGAGCGGACCGGGCGCATCGCACAGAGGATGGCCAGCAGGCACAGCCAGGCAAAGCTTCTCCTCGCGGATGACGCGGCGCGTGATCATCTCGTCATCGAAACGGAGCCGCCCGAACCCGACATCGATCCGGCCATCCTTCAGCGCAGCCACCTGTTCGAGCGTGGTCAGCTCCACCAGTTGCACCTCGACGCCGGGAACGATGATGCGGAAGCGCCGGATCAGTTCGGGCAGCGCATCATAGAGGGTCGATGCCACGAAGCCGATGTTGAACTGCAGGACGAGACCCTTGGCGATCCGCCTGGTCATGGAGCGCATGTCGTCGATCCTTTGCAGGATCTGCCGACTTTGTTCGAAAAGGTATCGCCCGGGCTCAGTCAGCGTGATCGGTCGACCGCGATCGAGAAGCCGCACGCCAAGCTCTTCTTCCAGCTGCTGAATCTGCCGACTGAGCGGCGGTTGGGCGATATTGAGCTTTTCTGCGGCCCTGCTGAAGGAGCCTTCTGCTGCAACAGTGGTGAAATAGCGCAGGTGGCGCAGTTCCATCGCATCCTCCCTTCACAGGTCTTGCAAGCAGTCGGGGCATTTAGAGATGCCCTCTTGATACCTGTGGGGTATGAAAATAGACGCAAACGATCCTGTTCCGCAACATATGGCACGCCTATCGTTGCTCCATACCGCTGGAGCAAGAAACCCGTGGCCACTGCCGCCGTCAAAGTAGAACAGGTCGAGACCTTCCTGGTCGATCTCCCCACCATCCGTCCGCATCAGCTTTCGATGACGACGATGAAGGGGCAGACGCTGATGATCGTGCGCATCCGCATGTCGGATGGCATTATGGGCATCGGTGAGGGCACGACGATCGGCGGGCTGGCCTACGGTGCGGAAAGCCCCGAGGGCATGAAGCTCGCGATCGACACCTACATCACGCCGGTGCTGATGGCGGCGAACCCAAACCGTGTTGCCCTGACGATGGCGACCGTCGGCAAGGCCGTGCAGGGCAACCACTTCGCGAAATGCGCGGTCGAGACGGCGCTCGTCGATGCGCTGGGCAAGCGGCTTGGCGTCGCCGCCTCCGAACTGCTAGGCGGTCGCCAGCATGAACGCCTTCCGGTGGCGTGGGCGCTCGCCAGCGGCGATACGGCGCGCGACATCGCCGAGGCCGAGGAGATGCTGGCGAAGCGTCGGCACAACATTTTCAAGCTCAAGATCGGCCGCGGCGACCCCAAGGCCAACATCGCCCATGTGGCCGCGATCAAGCGCGCGGTGGGCGAGCGCGCCAGCATCCGCGTCGATGTCAACCAGGCCTGGAGCGAGGCGACGGCGTCGGCCTGCCTGCCGCTCCTGAAGGACGCTGGCGTTGATCTCGTCGAACAGCCCATCGCACTGAAGAACATCCGCGGCATGGCGCGCTTAGCCCGAGAGACCTCCATCGCCATCATGGCGGACGAAGCTCTGCACGGGCCCGAGACCGCCTTCCAGTTCGCCCAGGCCGAAGCCGCCGATGTCTTTGCGCTCAAGATCCTGCAATCGGGCGGATTGTTCGCCGGCGCCAAGGTCGCGGCCATCGCGGAAGCCTCGGGCATCGGCCTCTACGGAGGCACGATGCTGGAAGGCGCTGTGGCGACCATCGCCTCTGCGCAGCTCTTTTCAACCTTCGCGAAAATGGAATGGGGCACCGAGCTTTTCGGTCCGCTGCTTCTGACGGAGGAGATCCTCGAGGAGCCGCTCGACTACAGCGAGTTCAGCCTCAAGGTCCCCGATGGTCCGGGGCTCGGCATCGCGCTCGACGAAAGCCAGCTCAACCGCTTCCGCCGCGACCGGCAGGAGCGCAGCCTGCATATCGTGACCAAACTCAAGACAGGATCATGACCATGCTCTTTCATGTCAGGATGAATGTCCGGCTGCCGCATGACATGGCCGCCGACAAGGCGGATGCGCTGAAGACAACCGAGCGCGAGCGCGCCCATGAGCTTCAGAAGTCCGGCAAGTGGCGGCATCTGTGGCGGATAGCAGGTCAGTACGCCAACGTGTCGATCTTCGACGTCTCCGGGCCGCAGGAGCTGCACGACATCCTGTCCACGCTGCCGCTGTTTCCGCTCATGGAGATCGAGGTATCTCCGCTCTGCCGCCACCCGTCGTCGATCCACGACGACGACAGCTGAACCG
>CAXTUM010000089.1:0-8430 GCA_964247205.1 uncultured Beijerinckiaceae bacterium | reverse complement strand
CCGTACCGATCTGCATGCCCGCCATTCTCGATATCGCGGTCTACATGTTCGTGAATGCGCTGACGACCGTGTCGGCGCTCATCTTTCTCTACGGCCCCTCCACCAAGGTCGCGGCCATCGCCATCGTGCATATGGACGAGGCCGGGACCATGGCCGCCGCCGCCGCTATGGCAAGCTGCATCGTGCTGACCGCGATGGCGGTGAAGCTGTTGCATGTGGCGCTGGACCGGCTGGTGTTTGACCGTCTCCAGAGCTGGCGCAAGCGCTGAACTACTGCAGCCTGATCAGCACCAGACCAGCGACGATAAGCCCTGCGGCAACGATCCGGTTTGCCCTAAGTGGCTCTTTCAGAATCAATACCGCAATGGCCGCACCGAACAGCACACTCGTTTCGCGCACCGCCGCCACAAGCGGAATAGGCGCCACTGTCATCGCCCAGATCGCGATGCCGTAGGCACCGGCGGACATGGCTCCGCCCGCCATGCCTGGACCCCAGAAGCCCGCTATCGGTCGCAATCCGGCAGTGCCCCGCATGAACCAGGCGATGGCGGTGAAGAACAAACCGTCTGCCACGAACAGCGCCGCGATATAGGCCAGCGCATCACCCGAGACCCGCGCGCCGGTGCCGTCGCTCAGCGTGTAGGCGCAGATCGTGATGGCGGTCAGGCCAGCAAAGCCCAGCGCCTTGCGGTCCATATGCGCGGCATCATGGGCGTTCTTCATCGACATCACGAAGATTCCAAGGCCCAGAAGCGCAATCCCGGCAAAGCCTTGCGACGAGACATTTTCGCCCAGGAAAAAGATCCCCGTGACCGCCGTGAGAAGCGGTGCCGAGCCCCGCGCGATGGGATAAACCTGGCTCATGTCGGCCCGGCGATAGGCCTCCGTGAGGGCGAAATAATAGCCCACATGGATCAGCACCGAGGCGATCAGCCATGGCCAGGATTCGGCGCGCGGAAGGCCAGTGTAGAAGATCAGCGGCAGCGTGATGATCGAAGCACAGAAATTGATCAGCACCATGGCCAGAAATGGCTCAAGCTTGATCTTGAGTATGGCGTTCCATCCGGCATGAAGAGCAGCGGCAGCGAGCACAGCGAAGAAGACACTGACAGAAATAGCAGGGATCCGGACAAATCGGTTGCGCGAGCAGGCCATCGACAGTTGAAGGATTTGCGGCGGCGCGTCGAGGTAAAAAATGCTGTGTCGGCTAAAAATTTGGTGCAGCATCTGCCCGGGGTTGCAATCCGCCCGGAAGGCCGTCAGGTTTGCGCCAACATGGGTTCGGGGAGAATGGAATGTCGGGGACATTGGGCTTTGACGCGCTGAAGGCGGCGGTGGCGTCAGGCGAGATCGACACGGTGCTGGTCTGCTTCACTGACATGCAGGGGCGTCTCATCGGCAAGCGCTTCCATGCACCGTTTTTCATCGATGGCGGCCATGCCGAGACGCATGCCTGCGATTATCTGCTGGCCAATGACATCGATATGGAGCCCGTGCCGGGCTATGCGGCCGCAAGCTGGCAGAAGGGCTATGGCGATTTCGTCATGAAGCCGGACCTGTCGACGATCCGCCGTCTGCCCTGGCTTGAAGGTACCGCCATCGTGCTGTGCGACGTGCAGGATCACCATCACCATGATCTGCCGCATTCGCCGCGTGGCATGCTGAAGAAGCAGGTGGATAAACTGGCGGGCATGAACATGAGGGCCTATCTCGCGTCCGAGCTGGAATTCTATCTCTTCGACGAAAGTTTTGAGGCGATCCGCGCCAAACGCTACCACGAGCCGAAAACCAGCGGCAGCTATATCCAGGATTACAACATCCTCCAGACCACGAAGGAAGAAGACGTGATGCGCGCTGTGCGCCTGGGCCTCGCGGGCGCTGGCATCCCGGTCGAAAATTCCAAGGGTGAGTGGGGTCCGGGGCAGGAAGAGATCAACGTGCGTTACGCCGATGCGCTGGAGATGGCGGACCGGCATGTCGTGCTGAAGAACGGCATCAAGGAAATCGCATGGGCCAAAGGCAAGGCCGTCACTTTCATGTCGAAATGGCGTTATGATCTCGCGGGCTCGAGCGCGCACATTCATGCCTCGCTCTGGGACAAGGCGGGCAAGACATCGCTATTTCTGGACCCGAAGGCAGAATACGGCATGTCGCCCGTGATGCGCAGCTTTGTGGCGGGGCAGCTGAAATATGCCCGCGACATCACCTATTTCCTGGCCCCCTATATCAACTCCTACAAGCGCTTTCAGGCTGGCACTTTTGCGCCAACGAAAGCCGTCTGGAGCCGCGACAACCGCACGGCGGGATTCCGGCTTTGCGGCGAGGGAACCAAGGCGATCCGCATCGAATGCAGGGTGGGCGGCGCAGACCTCAATCCCTATCTCGCCTTCGCGGCCTTGCTGGCTGCAGGCATCGCCGGGATCGAGGAGAAGCTCGTGCTGGCAGCGCCCTTCGCAGGCGATGCCTACACCGGCAAAAAGCTTGCGGAGGTGCCCAAGACCTTGCGCGATGCCATCACGGCGCTTGATAAATCAGCCATGCTCAGGCAGGCGCTGGGCAGCGGGGTTGTGGACCATTACGTCCACACCGGCCAGTGGGAGCAGGCGGAATATGACCGCCGCGTGACGGACTGGGAACTGATACGCGGCTTCGAGCGGTATTGAGAGCATGAAAGACATCATCTGCATTTCACCCGTTGACGGGCGTGAAGTCGCCCGCCGCCCTGTCGCCACGCCATCCGCAATTGCTGCTGCAATCGCCGCCGCCCGCAAAGCGCAACGCGAGTGGCGTCATGTGCCTGTGGCCGAACGCGCGCGCATCCTCTCCGCCGCCGTCGATGCCATGCTCTCCATGAAGGACGAGATCGGGCCGGAACTGTCGTGGCAGATGGGCCGTCCCATCCGCTACGCCGCCGGAGAACTGAAAGGCTTCGAGGAGCGCGCGCGGCACATGATCGCCATCGCGGACAAGGCGCTGGCTCCTGTTGTGCCGGATGCCCGCGAGGGATTCACGCGCTATATCCGCCGCGACCCGGTCGGCATCGTGCTCACCATCGCGCCGTGGAACTATCCCTATCTGACTGCTGTCAATTCGATCATCCCAGCGCTGATGGCGGGCAATGCGGTTTTGCTGAAACACGCCGCGCAGACCCTGCTGGCGGGCGAACGTTTCCAGATGGCGATGGACCGGGCCGGACTGCCCAAGGGCCTGTTCCAGACACTGGTGCTCGGCCATAGCGAGACGCTGGCGTTGATAGGGTCGGGAGAGGTCAACCATGTGAGCTTTACCGGATCCGTCGCGGCTGGCCGTGCGGTAGAACGGGAAGCGGCAGGCACATTCACCACCATGGGGCTGGAGCTGGGCGGCAAGGATCCGGCTTATGTCCGGGCCGATGCGGACCTGGGCGCGGCGGTCGAGACGCTGGTGGACGGTGCGATGTTCAATTCCGGCCAGTGCTGCTGCGGCATCGAGCGGATTTACGTGCACACCAGCGCTTACCAGCGTTTCGTGGACGAGGCCGTGGCGCTGACCGCGCAATATGTCGTGGGCTCGCCGCTGGACGAGGCCACGACACTGGGGCCGATGGCGCAGCTTCGGCTGGCGGATGTGGTGCGCAACCACATTTCCGAGGCCATCTCGAAGGGCGCAAAAGCGCATCTCGATCCCACCATCTTCCCCGGCGCGAAAGACGGCACTCCCTACCTCGCGCCGCAAATCCTGACCGGTGTTGATCATTCCATGCTCGTGATGAGCGAGGAGACTTTCGGCCCCGTCGTCGGCATCATGCCGGTCAAGGATGATGCGGAGGCCGTGCGCCTGATGAACGACAGCCAGTACGGCCTGAGCGCTGCCATCTTCACGCGGGATGAAGCGATGGCTGCCACGCTGGGCGACCAGCTAGAAACCGGCACTGTTTTCATGAACCGCTGCGATTATCTCGATCCTGGCCTTGCCTGGACCGGCGTCAAGAGCACCGGGCGCGGCGCATCCCTCTCGTCGTTCGGCTATGAAGGCCTGACGCGGCCCAAAAGCTACCATTTCAAGAAGGCCTGACCCATGCAACTCCGTGGAAACTGGAACTATCCGACCGCCATCCGCTTCGGCGCGGGGCGCATCGCGGAGCTGGCCGACGCCGTGCAGAAATCAGGCATCAAGCGCCCGCTGCTGGTGACGGACCCGGTGCTTGCCGCGATGCCAATGGTGGCCGCTGCCAAAGCGGCGCTTGAAGCGGCAGGCATGCCCTGCGCCGTCTTCAGCGATGTGAAGCCCAATCCCGTGGCCGCCAATGTCGAGGCTGGCATCAAGGTCCTGCGTGCGGGCAAGCACGATGGTGTTATCGCGTTCGGCGGCGGCTCGGCACTCGATGCAGGCAAGGTTATCGCCTTCATGGCAGGACAGACCCGCCCCATGTGGGATTTCGAGGATGTCGGCGACTGGTGGACGCGGGCCGATCCATCCGGAATCTTCCCCATCGTCGCCGTGCCGACAACGGCGGGAACCGGCTCGGAAGTGGGCCGCGCGGGTGTCATCACGGATGAGACGACGCACACCAAGAAGGTGATCTTTCATCCCCTGATGATGCCGAAGATCACGATCTGCGATCCGGAACTGACGGTCGGCATGCCCCGGATGATCACGGTCGGCACCGGCATGGACGCCTTCGCCCATTGCCTGGAGGCTTATTGCGGACCTTTTTATCACCCGCTCGCCGATGGTATTGCGCTGGAGGGCATGCGTCTGGTCAAGGAAAGCCTGCCCGTCGTCGCGCGAGAGCCCGGCAATCTGGCCGCACGGGGCGACATGATGTCGGCGGCGGCCATGGGAGCCACGGCCTTCCAGAAGGCGCTGGGCGCGATCCACGCCCTGTCGCATCCCGTGGGGTCGCTTTATGGCACCCACCACGGCATGACCAATGCCGTGTTCATGCCCTATGTGCTGGCGTTCAACCGTGCGGCCATCGAGGAGAAAATCTCCCGTGTCGGCGCGTATCTGGGCCTCAAGCCCGGCTTCGACGGGTTCATGGATTATGTGATGGACCTCCGTCAGCAGCTCGGCGTGCCGCATACGCTGCCGGAACTGGGGGTGAAGAACCCGGATATCGGCCTGATGGCCAGGATGTCACCACTCGATCCGACGGCGGGAGGGAATCCGGTTCTGCTGGATGAGAAAGCGTCGGCGATGCTGTTTGAAAGGGCGATGACGGGGAAGGTTTGACAGCCCTCAGCGCCGCCGGAGCACGATCTTGTCGAGGCTGCCGCCCTCCATCGAGACCACCGGCAATCTCTCAACCGTTGCACCCGGATTGAAGATGACGCGGGTGGCGCTGGACAGGGATTGCACCACTCCAGTCACGGAGCTTTGCAGGAAACGCGCGCGCACCGGACCGGAGCCAGCCACTGCGAGACCGCACAAGGCATTGCCGTCGATCTCGGCCACGGGTTTGTCGGCTGTCAGATCCACCACGGTTTCGACAAAGCGCGGCTGCATCTGGTAGGCTTGGGCCTGACAGGAACTTCCCGTTGGCGCTGCCAGAACAGTCAGGCGCGCAACCGTTGGTCCCGTAGAAGCCGGTGTGGTTTGGGCGGGAGGAATTTGCGGCGGCAGTGCCGTGTTCTGCGGAGGTGTTGATGGCGGGGTGCCCGGTGTCGTCAGCGTTGTCGGCGTGACAACCACAGCAGGCGGGGTCGGTGCAGGCTTCTGCATCAGGAGGTAGGCCCCTGCGCCCGTCCCGATCAACGTCAGGGCAGCGGCAGCCATGATGCCGATCTTGCGGGAATCCATCCCGGCGGAAGGCATCCTCGGGTGATCCCCCGCAAGGGTGTAGGCTCCCGTGGATCGCGGCGCTGCCTTTGTCACAGGCGGTTCAGCGGGGGAAGCTGCTGCAACCGCTTCCGGCGCTGGCTTTGCCTCGGGTTCCGGTTTCGGGATCGTGACCAGCGCGGTCCGGCGTGCCGCCATGACGCTGAAATCCTCGCCTTTGAGGAAGCCGTCGAGCGGCCCGATCAGATCGGCGAGCGAGCCGGCGATCGCGATGTGATGCGGCTGGCTGGCGAGAACCTTGCCAAGAACGGTTGCGGCCCTTTCGGCATCTCCCCCGGCGGGCAGGATGCACAGGACAGGCGTTCCGGCATGCGCGGCGGTGGCAAAAAGCTCGCGCGAATGATCGATCTTGCTGACGAGCTGATAATCGTTGGGGACGATGGCCGCGGCGGAGGCATTCTCGGCCATCGAGAAATCAAGCGCTCCGGTCGTCCAGATCAGCAGACGCGCCCTGGGAATATCGGTATGCAGCGCCTCGCCCAGCGCCGATCCGAAATGGCCGGCAGCAACAGGCATGATCCAGCTCTTGCCATGGTCGATCTCGGCTGTGACGACGAGCCGGAACCCGCCGCCCTCGGGCAGGCCCAGAAGCGTGCGCATGGGATCACCGGGGCGCAGCAGATTGTTGTATTCCTTGGTCCAGCGCTCGCACTGGTCCGCCGTCTCGTTGCCAAGAACGACGCGCGATGCCGGAATCTTCTGGGTCCAGCGCAGACCGCGGATCAGGATTGCGCCTGCCGTGGTCGGGACAACAACGGTCAATCCTGACCGCTTTGCATTGCTGGCATCATCCTGCCTGGTTTCTGCCATTCCCGCCGCCTGCCGAACACTTTATGGTCACTGACCGCAAGTGTAAGGCCTGCGATCCGGTCAAAGCAAGTAGACGCCTGTGGCTGGATTGGCCAGCATCAACCGCAACAGGTCACGCTCGTGATCATGGGCGGGCAGATCCAGCACTATATGCCTGTCGACTTCCGCTGGCAGTGCGATCCGGACGATGCCCTCGATGGACACAGCCTCGATCAGGGTGGGCGCGGGAACGCCGTCCGTCAGACGCTCGATGACGAGGGCTGCTGGTGCACCCTCCTCCTCCACGATATCCAGCGTGAAGTCACCGAGCCTGCGGTGCGTCGCACTGTTGTCATAGGCGGCGGCGGCCATGATGCTCATGCCGTGCGACTTCATCATCAGAAGCTTGTGATAGCGCGAGGCAATGCCCGGATCGGCCCGCACTGCCTTTTCGACCATGAAATTCACCAGCGAGCCCGGCTCGCGGTTGGCATAGGCCCACAGATCGGCGCGCGAAACGGTTGCCCGGCCCGGCTCGTGATCGGAAGCAGCTACCGCGCTCATCAGCAGCCGCGCCGCAGCGCGGGCCACCATGCGGTCCTGGGGGGTATTGTCATCAAAACGGTTCATCATAGGGTTTCCGTCTGTTTGCCGTATCTCTTGCTGAAGGCTTTGGCGAAGCTTGCTTCGTCCTGCGCCCCTTGCGTTTGCAGATCAGCATCCCGCGCCAGTTTGCCGAGTTGCGCCAGTATGCGCTTCAGCGAACCGGCGACGATGCGCAAATCCTGACCCATCCTTGCGAAGGTCTGGGCCAGTTCCGCATCCTCCATCCGGAAACTCGAGCGGTCGTGCCGCCATTTCTTCAGAAGCTTGGCTCCCTCGACACTCGATCCACCCCTTTCCAGATAAACCGCCATCAGGATCAGCTCTGCCAGCTGCCGGTCCAGCAGGGTCAGATCACCAATCCGCGCGGTGTAATCGAAGGCATCGGCCTTCTCGTCCGGCAGGCTGCGGCGCGAGGCCTCGACGAGCCGGTTTTCCCACGGTGTCACCGAAAGGCTGCGCAGCAAGGTCACAGGCTGCTCATGCGCCAGCGGAATGATGGACAGGACCTGCGCAGCCTCGCGCCTCTCTTCCTTGGTCAGGACCTTCGGCATCTGCGGCAGTGCGTTCAGCGCCGCGAGGCTGCGCTCGACGAAGGCTTCATCGTCGTCAACACCATCTTCAGGTTCTGGGACATCTCCCGCTTCGTCATTGTCCTGCAAGACGCTGACATCACGGTCCAGCCAGGCGATAATCATGGCCTCGGGATCGTCGCTGGGTTCACCCGTCACCATGTCGTCAATGGAAACCGGGGCGAGGAAGGCACGCCTATCCGTATCCGTGCGCTCCTCGCGCAGCAGCGCCGCGAGTTTCTCGATGAACCGCCCATAGCTCCAGGTTTCACCGGCGTCGATCACATGGAACCAGAGGCTGAGCACATCATCATGGGCGAGGCTGCGGCCGCTGCGCGAACGCCCTGCGCCCGCCAGAAAGGCCTCGCGGTGGCGGATCAGGTCTGCAAAGGCCTGCAAAGGCAGGAATTTCTTGCGCCATCCCCGCATGTAGCGGGCCGGAGCCTGCACGGCGCGCTTGCTCAGCGAGACCAGATCGCCATCGCCGGAGAAGAGAACATCCAGCGCGCTGCGCAGCGATTCAGCCCCTGAGCCGATGGCGGAGTCGATCTGCGGCGACATGAAGAGAAAATCAGCCAGACCCATGTTGCGCTTGACGCGCGGCCAGCTGAAAACGCGGGGGGTATCCCCGTCGGCCAGGGAAAGT
>CAXTUM010000088.1:0-8500 GCA_964247205.1 uncultured Beijerinckiaceae bacterium | reverse complement strand
CCTGGCGGATCACACAGTGTTTGGAGTTGCGTCTTGTCTCAATCTGCCCATGCCCTGAACGATCTGAGGACGGCCTTTGCTGCGAAGGATGATGCAGCGCGTGAATCCACTGTCGAGAAGATCACGGATCTCTTTGTCGCTGGCGCTCCCCGGTTTTCCGAAAGCCATGTGGCGTTGTTTGACCAGGTGATAGGGCTTCTGGCCGAAGCCATCGAAATCCGGGCCCGTGCAAGATTGTCCGAGAGGCTGGCGGATGTGGAAAACGCGCCGCCGGTTCTGGTGCGCAAGCTCTCACGGGATGAAATTGTCGTAGCGCGCCCTGTTCTGGCCCGCTCGGCACGGCTGACCGACAAGGATCTCGTCGATGCCGCACGGTTTGGCGGCCGGGATCACATGCTGGCTATATCCGAGCGCCGTGATCTCTCGGAACCTGTCACGGATGTGCTGGTGGAGGAGGGTGACCGCGTGGTCGTCAATGCCGTCGCCAGCAATCCGACGGCGCGCTTTTCCGCCAAGGGCTATGATGCACTGATTGCCCGGTCGCGGGCTGACGATCTTCTCCAGGCCGCTCTTGGACGCCGCAACGATATTCCCCAGCGGCACATGGCGGTTCTGTTCGAGCTTGCAAAGAAGGCCGCCCGCGAACGGCTTCAGAATGATCATGGCGGAGTTGCCCGCAAGACAGTCTCCGAAGCCGTGAATGCCAGCGCTCGTGACCTTGTGGCGGAAACAAGAGCGCGATCGGAAGCCTACAAGCTGGCGGTTCAGCAGGTTTCTGCCTTGATGCAGGACAATACGCTGAGTGAGGCTGTTCTGATGGACTATGCGAGGCAGGGCATGATTGATCACGCCGTTGTTGGCCTGTCCTACCTCAGCAAGCTGCCGCTTGCCATGGCGGAGCGCGCCCTCGTCTCGGCGGAAACGGATGCGCTGCTGATCATCAGCAGGTCCATCAACATGGCCTGGACCACCGTTCGCGCGCTTTTTGCGATGCGGCTGGAGCACAAGCCATCGTCCCGGCAGCTTGAACAACTGGCGGAGAGCTACGGCAAACTCACGCCTGCAACAGCCCAGCGTGTCCTGCGCTTCCTGCACGCGCGGGAGAGTGCGGTTGCGGCGCGGACATGATGGTGTTCAGTCCCCTGATCGGCGGAAGGTCAGATAACTCGGAATACGGCCTTCATTGATTGCCTTGGCCTCATAGCGGGTTCCCGGCCATCCGGCATAAGGCGCTGTCCAGTCTGGTGCAGCCGAGGCTTCCCACCGGAACTCGGCCATCGGAATGATCCGGGCGAGCGTCCAGCCCACATAATCATCGATGTCGCTGGCAAAGCGGAAAATTCCGCCCGGCGCCAGCGCCCGGGCGATCAATCCGAGTGACTCCTTCGAGACAAAGCGCCGCTTGCGCTGGCGTCGCTTGGGCCAGGGATCGGCGTAGAGCAGATCGATCTCGGCGATGGATCCCGAGGGAAGTTTCCGGAGCAGGCGTGTCGCATCCTCGTCAAAAACGCGGATATTCCCGATCTGGCGCCTGTCCACCTCCATCATCAGTTTCGCCATGCCATTGACGAAAGGCTCAATGCCGATGAACCCGGTTTCCGGATTCTCCGCCGCACGGTGAATCAGGTGCTCACCGCCGCCAAAGCCGATTTCGAGACGGATGGCTTTCGGCGGCCAGGGGAAAAGTGCACCCGGATCAAGCGGTTGAGGTCCCAGGACGATTTTCAGCCGGGACAGCCCTTCGGCCCAGATGGCAGACTGTGCCTTGCGCAGTGTCTTTCCCTTGGAGCGGCCAAAGAAGCGGGCGCGTTCAGGTGTTTCTGATGTGTCCATAGCGCCGTCACTAACAAGAAAAAGGGCTGGCGCGAAAGCCAGCCCTTTGGTCATTTCCATCCGCTCCAGGGATCAGGCAACAGCCTTCTTGAGGGCATCGACGAGATCCGTGCGCTCCCAGGAGAAGCCGCCGTCGCGCGTCGGCTTGCGTCCGAAATGGCCATAGGCCGAGGTCCGGGCGTAGATCGCCTTGTTGAGATCGAGATGCGTGCGAATGCCCCGCGGGCTGAGGTCCATCACCTTGGCAACCGCTTTCTCGAGCACAGCCTCATCCACTTTGCCGGTGCCATGCAGGTCAACATAGATCGACAGCGGCTGGGCCACGCCTATGGCATAGGACAACTGGATCGTGCAGCGCTCGGCAAGCCTGGCTGCAACCACGTTTTTCGCGAGATAGCGCGCCGCATAGGCCGCTGAACGGTCAACCTTGGTCGGGTCTTTGCCGGAGAAGGCGCCGCCGCCGTGGGGAGCGGCACCGCCGTAGGTATCGACGATGATCTTGCGCCCCGTGAGGCCGCAATCTCCGTCCGGACCACCGATCACGAACTTGCCGGTCGGGTTCACATGCCAGACCGTATCTTTGGTGATCCAGCCATCCGGCAAGGTCTCGCGGATAACTGGCTCGACGATCTTCTGAACATCCTTTGAGGACAGCTTGGCATCGAGATGCTGGGTGGACAGCACGATCTGCGTCGCTCCGACAGGCTTCCCGTCCACATACTTGATGGTGACCTGGCTCTTGGCATCCGGGCCAAGCACGCCGCAGCCACGCTCGCCTGACTTGCGGTATTTCGTCAGGACCTCAAGGATCTTGTGGGAATAATAGATCGGCGCCGGCATCAGTTCCGGCGTCTCGCGGCAGGCGTAACCGAACATGATGCCCTGGTCGCCAGCGCCTTCGTCCTTGTTGCCTGCTGCATCCACACCGGCAGCGATGTCCACGGACTGGGGATGCAGGAGAACATCAATCTTCGCCTTCTTCCAGTGGAAGCCGTCCTGCTCATAGCCAATCGCCTTGATTGCCTTGCGGGCGGCAGACTTCACCTTGCTCTTCATGGCTTTTTCGTCGAGCGAGGTGCGAACCTCTCCGGCAATGACGACACGATTGGTCGTGGCCAGTGTCTCGCATGCCACGCGAACGGTCCAGGGGCTCATTCCTGATTTGGCCGCTTCCTTGAAGAACAGGTCCACGACTTCATCCGAGATGCGGTCGCAAACCTTGTCCGGATGGCCTTCAGAAACGGATTCACTGGTGAAGAGATAGTCAGAACGGGCCACGTGGCTGCCTCCGGATCATCGATGAACAGGGACAGGCGGTCGTTGAAAAGCCTTCGAACAACCGCCTGGACGGCGCGGCTCATAATCCAGTTGCGTTCGTCAGGTCAATCAAAATCAGCCATTTCGTTCGGATGAAAGAACGATCAAGCGCCATCGCCCAAGGACATCGCCGCAATCAGGTCAATGATTTTCTTGCGCAGCTTGGGTTCCTTGATCTTCATGAATGCGCTGATGAGTTGCGCTCCCTCTGCGCTGCTGGCGAAATCTGCGACATAACCATTCGTCTCTCCCTCGGCGAAACCAGCCAGCATGTCAGATTCAGCCTGTGCACCCTCGAAAAAGAAGTTCACAGGCACGCCGAGAATCTTGGAGGCTTCCTGTAGACGGCTGGCGCCGATACGGTTGGTGCCTTTCTCGTATTTTTGAATCTGCTGGAATGTGATACCCAGTGCATCACCCAGTTTTTCCTGACTAAGTCCCACGAGAACACGGCGCATACGAACGCGTGCACCTACATGCTTATCTATGGGGTTGGGGGATTTTGTCATGCAGTATTGCTCTTTTTAGAGTTCTCACTGACGTCCTGTGAAACAGAGTATCGTCAATCAGACAGTCCCCTCGCCGGAAAGCTGCGGCACACACACACAGGGGCGTGAAGAAATCCAGTATGTGCTAGCGTGGTTTTGGAGAAAAGCAAACCCCAAAGCTGAAAATCAACATTAATATTGCAATAAGATCCCCATAAGTTCCGTAAATCGTGTTTGGAAGAGAATTTACAATGGAGCCGTCAATCACGCCAGTTGTTCCTAGTGACTGACTGCGGACCACCCTGCCCAGTGGATCGATGATGGCCGATATGCCTGTGTTAGCCGCCCGAAGCTGTGGCAGCCCTTGCTCCACACTGCGCAAACGGGCCTGGGCAAGATGCTGGTAGGGTCCGGCCGTATTGCCAAACCAGCCATCGTTCGTGACGTTGAGCAGCAAACCTGGGCGCGGACCATCGGGCACAAGTCTGGAGGGAAAGATCGCTTCGTAGCAGATTAGCGGGATCGCCAAAGGCAAGCCCTTGATCTGAAGCGGCTTTCTGCGCACCCCAGCCTCAAATCCTCCCGGAATCTCGATGAACTGCCGCAGGCCGATGGCTGCGAAAGCCGCCTTGAATGGCAGATATTCTCCAAACGGGACGAGATGCACCTTGTCGTAGCTGTCCGCGATGATGCCATCGGACCCAACGACGTGAATCGAGTTGAAATAGCGTGTCTGCCGCGCGTCGCCGCTGGCATCCTCGGCGCGGGCCGCTCCCGTGATCAGCGTTGTCCGGGGGCGAATCAGGCCTGCGATCTGGCTCAGCGCCTGCGGCTCCCGCGCCAAAAGGAATGGGAATGGCGATTCGGGCCAGACAAGATGGGTGATATCGGAGATGCCGCTTGTGCCGGGGGTTGTGGCCGCATCACTCAGTTTGAGGTAGCGCGCCAGTACTTCCTGTCCGGAAAGCCGGTGTTTTTCGCGCTGGCTCAGGTTCGGCTGGAGAATGCGCACCTTCACATCCGGCAGCATTGTGATTGCAGTCGATTGCAGCCGCCAGAGCCCGAAGCCTGTGATCCCCGCCAAGAGAACCGCCGCAAGGCACGGCAGCAGCAGACGCTGCAACGCCGTGCCGCCAGTGACGATCACTGCAGGGGCAGCAAAGACAAGCAGCGCAAGAACTGTCATGCCGTTCAATCCAACGACAGAGGCGATCTGCGCCGTTGCATCGCTGGCCCCGAATGCCTGTCCGAGACTGTTCCAGGGAAAGCCGCTGAGGATGATGCCGCGCAGCCACTCGACGCTGGCCATAGCAGACACGAAGGCAAAGATGCGGCGGCTTCCGTCGGACCAGAACAGCCTTGCCAGCATGAAACCGAAACCGTGGAAAAGCGCCAGAGCGGCTGGAAAGCCGATCACTCCGAAGGGCAGGGCCCACGCGAATGTGTCATCCTCGACCAGAAAAGCGGCGCCCAGCCACCAGAACCCGGCTACGAAATAGCCGAACCCGAAGGCCCATCCCGCCGTGAAGGCCGAGCGCAATGTCCGCCACGACGGGCGGCCCTGCCCGGCAGTCGCACCATCGATGAGCCAGATCGCGACAGGTAGGGACAACAGCAAAGCAGGCAGCAGATCAATGGGAGGCATTGACAGTGCAGCTATTGCGCCCGCCAGAGCAGCAACACCCAGCCGTCGCGCCCCCCCTAGTAGCAGAATGCTATGCGCCAGCCTTTGCAGCAATGATATGTCCTCTCAACGCTGCGGAGGCTGGAAAGGCATCCCGTCCTCGATCGTCGGATCGAGAGTCGAGACCCGAGCCTGGGAGCCGGGAGCCCGCCGGTGGATGCGGACGCGCTTGATGCGGCGCGGATCTGCATCCAGCACCTCGAATTCGAGGCCCAGCGAACTGCGGATGAGTTCACCGCGTGAGGGGACACGCTGAGCCAGCGTCACGATCAGACCGCCAATTGTTTCAACTTCTGCTGATTCCGGCTCGACCGAGAAATCGACGTTCAGGGCCTTGCCCACTTCTGCAAGCCCTGCCTTGGCTTCAGCCACGAAGCTTAGGCCGCCTTCTTCCGCCTCGATCAGCGGACGGCCTTCGTCGTCATGCTCATCCTCGATATCGCCAACGATGACCTCGACCAGGTCCTCGATGGAAACGAGACCGTCGGTACCGCCATACTCATCGACGACAAGCGCCATGTGCGTGCGCGTCGCTTGCATGCGCACCAGCAGATCCATCGCAGGCATGGAGGGCGGTACATAGAGAACAGGGCGCATCAGCTTGGCCGAGATCAGCGACGCTGACATATCGACAAGGCCCAGATCGATGGAAGTACCCGCGTTCTTGCGGCGGCTTTTCGGCAAGCCGGTTTCCGCCTTGTTCGAGATCAGATCGAGAAAGTCGCGGATATGGACCATGCCCTTTGGATCATCCAGCGTCTCGCCATAGGCCGGCAGCCGCGAATGGCCCTGCGTCCGGAAAACGCGCAAGAGATCGCTCAGCGTGATTTCGGCGGTGACCGCAATGATATCGGCGCGCGGGATCATCACATCGGCCACGCGCACGCTGCGGATGCTGAGGATGTTGCGCAGCATCACGCGCTCCTGCGGCGTGAACTCCGCACCGGGCCCGCGGGCTTCCAGCGCATCCTCGATATTGTCGCGGATCGACACGGTGCTCTTGAAGCCAAGGGCGGACCGGAGCCTTCCGAACCATCCTTCCGAGCCGGGCTGGGCGTCTGATCGGGAAGAATCTGTGTGTTCGGCCTTGTCGGCGGTCGAACTCATTCTGTCATGGTCTCCAGTGGGTCCGATCCCGCATAGGGGTCAGGGATAGCGAGTGATGAGAGGATAGCTGATTCGAGGCTCTCCATACGCTCTGCATCGTCCGGCGTCATGTGATCATAGCCCAGCAGGTGCAAAACGCCATGCACCACGAGATGCATCATGTGGTGCTCCAGCGGCTTCTCCTCCGCCGCAGCCTCCGCCGCCGTTGTCTCGTAGGCCAGGATGATATCGCCGAGGAACGGTGCTTGCGATATCCGCTCCGGCAGCGCACCGGGGAAGGACAGCACATTCGTCGGCTTGTCCCTGGCGCGCCATTGATGGTTCACCGCCTTCACGCGCGCATCATCGGCCAGCAGCACCGCGATCTCCGCGCCCCCCATCACGGGAACATCGGCCATAGCAACAGCCTGCCGTGCAGCTCTACGCGCTTTCGCGGCCGCGCCTGCAACAGCTTTCCAGCCCGGAGCCGCCTTCTGGATGCTGACCTGAATGACTGAAGCAGGTGTCCGTGTCACATCTCGCGCCGCTGATGGGTCCCGCCAGCGTCCTCGTAGGCCTTGACGATGCGCCGCACCAGATCATGCCGCACCACATCGGCATGGCCGAAAGTAATATGGCCGACGCCTTCCACCGTGGACAGCAGCGACACCGCCTCGATCAGGCCGGATTTCTGGCCCGGCGGCAGATCGATCTGCGTGGGATCGCCCGTGATGATCATGCGCGAACCCTCGCCAAGGCGCGTCAAGAACATCTTCATCTGCATCGATGTGGTGTTCTGCGCTTCATCCAGCAGGATCACGGCATTGGAGAGCGTGCGCCCGCGCATGAAGGCCAGTGGCGCGACCTCGATCTGCCCGGTCTGGAGCCCGCGCTCGACGATACGGGCCTCCATGAAATCGTGCAAAGCATCGTAGATCGGGCGCAGATACGGATCGACCTTGTCCTTCATGTCGCCGGGCAGGAACCCGAGCCGCTCGCCCGCTTCCACTGCGGGGCGTGACAGCACCAGCCGTTCCACCAAGCCCTGTTCCATCAGATGCACCGCATGTCCGACCGCGAGCCAGGTCTTGCCCGTACCCGCCGGACCTTCCGCGAAGACCAGTTCGTTGCGCTTCAAGGCGCGCAGATACGCATCCTGAGCCGCATTGCGCGCCTTCACTGGTCCGCGCTTGCGGGTCGCGACATGCTCGAAGCTGGTCTTGGCGCTGGCGTCCTTGGCTGGAAACAGCGTGCCCTGCAGCGCGGCTTCCTGCAACGCGCCATCGACATCGCCCGTGGAGAAGGCGCGGCCAGCTTTTGCCTGCTCGTACAGCATCTCCAGCGTGCGCCGGGCGCGATCCGTGCCTTCCTTTGAGCCCTTCAGCGTCAGCAGGTTGCCGTTGACCGTGGCGATCACCGACAGACGCCGCTCGATATGGGCAAGGTTCTGGTCATACTGGCCGAGCACGAGGCTGGCGCGCTTGTTGTCATCGAAGGACAGCGTCATCTCATGCGGCGCGTTGGGCCCGGCAATCGCCGTTGCAGGGGTGGAAGAAGCCGCCGCGCGCTGTGATGGTGTCAAGCCTGTCTCTCCGGTGCTCTCGAATCCATTGAATTGGTAGCATCAATGTCGGCTTGAACAAGCGTTCCCGCAAGGGAGTTCGATGCCACGCCCGTGATTTTTACCGGGACGATATGACCGATCAGTGACAGCGGCCCGTCCACATGCACGGCCTGCAGATAAGGCGACTTGCCGCCGATCTGGCCTGCATTGCGCCCCGGCTTCTCGAACAGCACATCAACCGTTTTGCCCACTGTGGCCAAGTTGAACGCCGTCTGCTGCTCCAGAACCAGCGCCTGCAGCGCCGCCAGCCGCGCCGTTTTCACGGCTTCAGGCACCTGATCCTTGCGATCCGCCGCAGGCGTGCCGGGGCGTTCGCTGTATTTAAACGAATAGGCGGATGCAAAGCGCACATCGCGAATCAGCTGCATCGTATCCTCGAAATCCGCATCCGTTTCGCCAGGAAAGCCCACGATGAAATCCGAGGTCAGCGCAATATCGGACCGCGCCGCGCGTACCTTGTCGATAGTG
>CAXTUM010000087.1:1748-8510 GCA_964247205.1 uncultured Beijerinckiaceae bacterium | reverse complement strand
CGCGGCGGGCTTTGCAGCGATGCTGGCGCGCCAGCGGGGCGGGGCGATCATCTGGCTGCGGAAGCCATGCTCGGTGAAGCTCGCCTCCGGGCGGATGCCGGATTTGGCCTCATATAGCGAGGCCAGAACCTCGTTCTGGTTATTGCCGATGGAGGAGACAATCCCCATGCCAGTGATGACGACGCGGCGCATGATATTCTCCTGATAGCAACGAGCAAGACGGCAGATCGGGATCAGCCGAAACGATTCTGTCCCTGGGTACCCTGCAGTACGAGAAACACCAGCAGCGCAATGGGACCGACAAGTGGCACAATGAGGATGAGGTACCACCATCCGCTCCGGTCTGTGTCGTGCAACCGACGGACCGTGGCAGCCAGCGATGGCAGGAAAAGTGCGAGGACAGCGATGATGAGGAGGATATCACTGGCAGAGGCGGCGACTAGCAAAACGAACGTGAAAAGGTAGAACCACCAAAACTCCGGACGGGAAGCGCGCCCGTTGAAATCGGCATATTTGTTGAAGCAGATCTTGATGGCATCAACAAATCCGGGGGCAGTCGTGCTCCCCACCGGGGCACTGATCGCTGCTGTCATGGACGCCGTCGCTCCGGCCATTTGAGATGCCATGCTTTGCGCGCCTGCCTGCAGGACATTGCCCAGCGGCACGGACGGTGGTGTCGTTGGCCGTGGCAACGCATCGAACAGCGGCGTTTCCGACAGGGGCTTCCAGCCAGCCATGCCCTCCGACCAGACCAGCGTATCAGGCCTGAGCGGGGCCTGCGCACTCATGCTGACAAGGTTCTCAACCGAGAAGGGCCCTTCCTGCTTGCCATTGATGGCGCAGAACCACATTGCATCGCTCATTCTTCGCCCCCAAAGTCTGTTTGCAGCAAAACCGGATCAAATCATGTCACGCTGCAGGCTGAAACAGTCCGACGCGCATGTCCTTCACTTCGTAGACAAGCTTGCCGTCGGCCTTCAGCCAGCCGTCGGCGATGCCAAGCACCAGCTTGGACTTGAAGACACGTTTGAAATCAACGCCGTACTCCACAAGTTTGACAGAAGGCGTCACCTGATCGGAGAGCTTGACCTCGCCAACGCCCAGCGCCCGCCCGCGGCCGGGCTGGCCAAGCCAGCCCAGTTGAAAGCCGGTGAGTTGCCACAGCGCATCAAGCCCAAGGCAGCCTGGCATCACAGGGTCACCCTGGAAATGGCAGGGGAAGAACCAGAGATCGGGTTTGATGTCGAATTCTGCCCGCACATGGCCCTTGCCATTGGCTCCGCCGTCTTCGCCGATGGAGGTAATGCGGTCGAACATCAGCATGGGCGGCAGCGGCAGCTGGGCATTGCCGGGTCCGAAAAGCTCTCCGCGACCGCAGGCCAGAAGCTCATCCCTGGTGAAGCTGGTGCGGCGTTCGTTCATGGCTTTTTCTGATCCTTGCCGTCGCCATCAGCGACTTTGCCGACCTGTTAACAGGGCAAGGCACGGAAGACAAACGGGTTAACCCGCCGTTGCAGGGGAAAATCCTCAGTCCTTCAACCCGCCAGCCGATAGCCCCGCCACAATCTCGCGTTGTGCAGCAACAGTCAGCACAATCACCGGCAACGTCACCAGCAGCGCCGCAGCGGCAAGCGGTCCCCAGGATATCTGCTCGAACGTCAGCGAATTATAGACAGCGGAAGGCAGTGTCCGGCTGTTCTTGCCGCCGAGCACCACCGAGAACACGAAGTTGTTCCACGAGAAGATGAAGGCGAGTATCGCGCCCACCATCATGCCGGGGCGCGCCAGCGGCATGGCGATATAGCGGAAGCTCTGCCACAGCGTCGCGCCGTCGACATAGGCCGCATCCTCCAGTTCCTGCGGGATGCCCTCGAAATAGCCGATCATCACCCAGACGATGATGGGAACCGTGATGACAAGATGGGTGATCAGCAGCGCCCAGATGCTGCCTATCAGCCCAAGGATCTGGAACACCAGAAACAGCGGGATCAGATAGGAGAGTGCGGGCGTCATGCGCGCGATCAGGATCATGATCGCGGTCTTGTAAGCCTTCGAGCGTGCGATTCCGTATCCCGCAGGAACGCCGACCAGCAGGCCGATCAGCACTGCACCCCCCGTCACGAGGATCGAATTCCAGAAATACAGCAGGAAATTGTTTTTCTCGAACACATCGACATAATTAGCGAGCGTCGGCGGATTTGGGATGAACACAGGCGGGAACGCCGTGTTGTCCAGTTCGTTCTTCAGCGACAGCGAGATCATCCAGAGGAAAACGAGAATTGCGGGCGAGACCAGCGCGAAGACCGACGCGCCAAAGCCGATCTTCCGCCAGATGCCACCCCCTTCGACACGGTTGCTCATCTCACGTGTTCCACTTCAGCTTCTGGCGGAGAGACAGCAGCAGCAGCGACAGCGCCACGATGATGACGAAGAACACCACGACCACCGCCGAGGCATAGCCCAGATTGAAGAACTGGAACGCCTGCAGATAGAGGAAAATGTTGAGTGTCTCCGATGCGGTTCCCGGCCCGCCCTGGGTGATCACGAAAATCGTGTCGAAAACCTTGAGCGCATCAATGGTGCGGATCACCACGGCCACCATGATATAGGGCAGTATCAGCGGCAGTGTGATGAACCGGAACATCTGCCAGTTCGTTGCGCCGTCGATTGTGGCAGAATCATAGGGGTCCGTCGGCAGCGCCGCCATGCCGCCCAGCACGATCAGCATCACCAGCGGCGTCCAGTGCCAGACCTCGACCAGCATCAGGGTGAAGATCACCGTATTGGGATCATAGACCCAGGCGAAGGGCGGCAGTCCGATGAGGGACAGCAGATAGTTCAGCACCCCCAGCTGGGGATGGAACATCATGGTCCAGACCAGCGCCACGGCCACCGGCGTCGCCATCATCGGCATGATGAAGACTGTGCGCAGCACGCCCCGCCATGGAAACTCCCGGTGGAAGATCACCGCCGCCCATGTGCCGAGCAGGATCGGGAAGAACACGGCCAGCGCCGTGAACCAGAATGTGCGGCCGATGGATTCGAGAAAGCGCGTGTCTGTCGCAAGCTTGATAAAATTGCTGAAGCCGATGAACTCGACAGCACCGCCCACCTTGAAGTCCATCACGGACATCACGAGCGTGAAAAGCCACGGCAGGATGATCACTGCCGCGATCAGCACGAGAGCCGGAACCGCGAACAGGAAATAACGCCGGGGCGCGAGTTTCTGCTCTAATGGCGCTGATGCTGCCGATGGTCCGGCGAGATCGAGTGTGGTCATGATCCTGTTCTCGATCTCGCGCTGGTTATCAATCAGCCCTGCTCGCTCTTCTCAAGCACCGGCTTGAAGGCTTCCGTCGCCTTCTTCAGCTCCGTCGCCACATCTGCGCCGGACAGCGTGTTGGTGAGGCCGACGCCGAACACATCGCGGAACTCGGTCACCGGAATAATTTGCGGCAAACCGGCGCGCGCGATCTTTCCCGAAGCCGCGAGGCACTCAAAGTATTCCTTGTTGAAGCGCGACCCTTCCTGCGCCGCAGGGTTGGCCAGCGCCGAGGAACGCCCGGGCGAACCGGCACCCGCTTTCAGCATCGCGAGCTGGTTGCCTTTGTTGCACATGAACTGCAGATAGAGCCACGCCGCCTGCTTCTTGGTGGACGTGCGCGAAATGCCCATTCCATCGCCAAACAGGGCGGAATGATGGCCCTTCGGACCTGGCGGCGTCACGCCGTAGCCGACCTTGCCGACAATGCGTGACTTGGTGGGATCTTCCAGCGGAGTCGCGAAGCCGATGCCATCAAGCCACATGGCCGCACGGCCCTGCATGAACGTCGTCTGGCACTCGTTCCAGTTGAAGCCGATGGTGCCGGGCGGTGCAAATTCGCGGTTCATGCGCTTGTACATCTCGCCAGCCCAGATCGCTTCCGGTGTATCTGTCTGGAGTTGGCCGGTGGCTGACACCGTCTCCATGCCCTGTCCCAGCATCCACGATGTCCAGACCGGGATGTTGGCGTTCTTCAGGCCGCGCGAAACGAAGCCCGCAACGCCCTTGGTTGGATCGTTGAGCTTGCCCGCCGCAACGATCAGTTCGTCCATTGTCTTGGGATAGCTGACGCCCTTCTGCTCGAACATCTCCTTATTGTAGTAGATCATCCAGAAATCGATGAAATGCGGCAGCGTATCGAGCGTGCCATCGGCCTGACGCCCGAAGCCGACCGCGCCCGCCGCGAAATCGGCGAAATCGAAATCCGGCGAGGTCAGAGAGGCATCAGCCAGATAAGGGCGCAGATCTTCCAGCCATTTGCCCTTGGCCGCCAGCCGCTTCTGCACATGCAGCGCGACCATGCAGACATCGAATGTCGGCTTGCCCGATGTGAACTCGATCATCGCCTTCTGGCGCTGCTGCTGCTCCGGAATCTGTTCAGAGGAAACCTCGATCCCCGTCAGCGCAGTGAATTCTTTCTCATGCGCCTGCAGCAGATCTGATCGTGGATTCTTGACCAGCATGGCGTCAAGCTTGGTCCCCGCGAATTTTTTCCAGTTGAACGCGGACTGGCCCAGCGCCTCGCTTCGCAACACGAAAGGTGCAGCCACGCCAGCGGCAGCACCGCCGATGAAGAGCCGCCGTGATGGCGTGTTCCCGGAATCATTGCGCTTTGCAAATTCACTCATGATGTCTCCCCCTTGGTTGTGAGCCGTTCTAACGCCGGTTCACGTTTGTTTTTCTGATCCAAGCTCATCAGCCCGGGGCACGCAAGCCAGATTTGCATTTATCGCTGACATGTTAGTCTTGACGCGCCCGGGACGTCAATGCCACTGTTGACATCAAGACAGGGGATTTTTCATGGCGAGCAAGATCAAGAGCGGCAAAATCGGGCTGAGCTGCGCGCTGTCGACGCCGTTCACGAAAGACGGTTCCATCGATCTCCGGCGGATGACGGCGCATGCCTCATCTGTGATTGCCAGGGGATGCGATGGCGTCACAGCTTTCGGCACAACAGGCGAGGGCGCATCGATTGCGGTTCCAGAGCGCTATCAGGTTCTGGCTGCGCTATCTGCGTCCGGGCTCGATATGCGGTCACAGGTGATCGCGGGTGTTTCCGCTGCCACGGTCCATGATGCGGTGGAGCAGGCGAGGGCGGGCTACGAGATGGGCTGCCGAGGGCTGCTAGTGGCTCCGCCCTTCTATTTCGGCGATGCGAGTGATGACGGCTTATACCGCTTCTTCGCCAGCACTTTCGAAAAGCTGGGCGGTGTACTCCGCGATGTGATCCTCTATCACATCCCCGGAATGACCCGGAACGGCATCTCCGTGGAACTGACACAGCGTCTGATGAAGGAATTTCCAGGTGTCGTGATCGGCGTCAAGGATTCGAACGGTGACTGGCCAGCCACCGAGCGCCGCCTGAAGGAACTGAAAGGTTTGCAGGTCCTCGTGGGTGACGAGCGACAGCTCGCCAATGCCGTGCGCCACGGCGGCGCAGGCACCATCTGCGGCCTTGCCAACATCGCGCCGGAACTTCTGCGCCCGCTCGTTCACAACGGCAAGGACGACAAGCGCGTGAACGCCATGGTCGATGTGATCCTGGGTTATTCCTTCATGTCGGCGGTCAAGGCCATGATTGGCGAGGCTCTGGGCGATCCCGCCTGGCGCATCATGTGTGCACCGCTGGACGCCCTTTCCGCCGCCGACACCCGCAAGCTGGCGGCCAGGCTGGCAGCCGTCTGCGCTCCAGCCAAAAAGGCGGCATGACGGCCATGACCACCAATCCGCTGAAGCTCAGGGACAAAGCCTATGACAGCTTCACCGAGCGGCTCATGTCGAGAGAGATCAAGCCGGGCCAGTTCGTTTCACAGCGGGAACTGGTGGAGATCACGTCGATGCCGCTGGGTGCGATCCGGGAACTCATTCCCCGGCTTGAAGCCGAAGGCCTGATCACCACCGTTCCACAGCGCGGCATGCAGGTCGCGCATGTGGACCTCAGCCTGATCCGCAATGCCTACCAGTTCCGCTTCTTCCTGGAATCGCAGGCTACGGCGCTGTTCGCTGTGGCCCGTAGCGATGAGGCCGTAGCCAGCCTGAGGGCTTCCCACGAAGCCATCATCCGCCGGTCCGAATCGGGTGAGCGCGAAACGCTGATCGCTGATGCCGAGGCCACGGACCGGTCGCTGCACGAGGCCATCATCGATCATCTCGACAACGAGATCATCTCCAAGGCTTTTCGCGTGAACTGGATCAAGATCAAACTGATCCGCCGGAACGAGACGAGGCTGTACGCTGAGCTCGTGATCCCGGTCTACCGCGACCATATGAAGGTCATCGAAGCCATAGAACGCAAGGATGCGGATGCTGCGGTGGCCGCCATGACGGCCCATATCGCGATGTCGCGCAGCCGGGCTATCGACATGAACTGAAACGTCAACCAGCCATGCGGCGTACCCGCAGGAAAACTGGAATAACAAGCACAACAGGAAAACCGGGAGGATACAATGATCATCAGACCAGACAGGCGTCATGTCCTGACAGGTGTCGCGGCCATAGGCGCAGGCATTGCCATGCCGACAGTGCTGCGTGCCCAGGCAACTGTCATCCGCTGGGGTGAGTTGCTCGCGACCTCGCATCCTCAGGTGCAGATGGCGGAGCGCATCGCGAAAGATGTGAAGGAGAAAACCTCGGGGCGCATCGATATTCAGATCTTTCCCAATGGCCAGCTTGGCACCGGGAAGGACATGATCGAGTCTGTGACGGCAGGCGCGCTCCAG
>CAXTUM010000087.1:0-1648 GCA_964247205.1 uncultured Beijerinckiaceae bacterium | reverse complement strand
CGCGCCATGGCGGAAAGCTGGGGCGCACGGCCAACGCCCATCGCCTTCCCCGAACTCTATCTCTCGCTGAGCCAGGGTGCAGTTGACGGGCAGGAAAACCCGCTGCCGACAATCCAGTCCGGCAAGTTCTTCGAGGTGCAGAAATTCCTGGTGCTCACCGAGCACATCATTACGCCGCGCATGATCATCGCGAACGAGGCTTTCTGGAAGGGTTTGCCTGCGGCGGATCGCGGACTTTTGCAGGCGGCCTTTGATGCAGGTGCCGCGTGGCAGGACAAGGAACTGCTGTCGCAGGAATCAACCCTTGTCGCGACGCTGAAAGCCGCTGGAATGACGGTGATCGAGCCCGATCTCGCGGCATGGCGCAAGCCGGTGCTCGATACGGTTCCGGCCAAGTTCGAGGACCGCTGGGGCAAGGGATCGTTTGATGCGCTGAAAGCGTTGTGAGGCGTGACTTCGCGTCTCGCCAATGCCCTTGATCGCACACTCGCCATTATCGCGGGCGCACTGATCGTTGCCCTCCTCGCCACCGTCACCGCAGGCATCGTCTCGCGCGGCGTCAACCGCCCTTTTGTCTGGACGGATGAGGCCAGCGGCTATCTCATGGTCTGGCTGGCCTGTGCGGGCTGGATGATCGCGACACGCCGCGGCTCACATATCCGCATCCGTGTCTTTCAGGACATGCTCCCGCCACCGGCGTGGCGGGGCTTCGAAATGCTCATCCAGATAGCAATGGCTGTTCTGGGTGCAATCATTGCCTGGAAGAGCATCCATCTCATTCAGGTCAATGCTGATGTGGAAGCCGTCACGCTGCCTTTGCCTGCGGCATTGCTCTATGTGCCATTGTTGCCTGCAGGCTTGCTGACGATGCTTCAGGCTCTTGTTGAGTTGAAGACACCGCGACCATCCGGTCAATCACCCGAGGTCTCCCTCACATGATCGGGGTGATGGTCAAAATCTTCGGCGGCTGGCTCGTCTCGATTTTCGCAGGGTTGCCGCTCTATGCTTCCATGGCGCTGGCTGCGCTCGTGTTCATGTTTGCCGCTGGCATGCCCTTTACCATCCTGCCGCAGCGCATGGCGGGTTCGATCAATTCTTTCCCCATCATTGCGGCACCCCTTTTCATCCTGATGGGGAACATTCTGGCTGCGGCACGGATCACCGACCGCATCGTCATTTTCGCCAGTGCACTGATCGGCTGGGTCCGTGGCGGTTACGCCCATGCCAGCATCGTCACATCGATGATCTTTGCCGGCATGGTGGGCTCAGCTGTCGCTGACGCCGCCGGTTCGGGGGCCATCGAGATTCGCGCCATGAAGAATGCGGGCTACAAGCCGGAAACCGCCGCTTCCATCACGGCGGCGGCTGCCACGATCGGGCCGATCATCCCGCCGTCGCTGCCCATGGTGATCTACGGGGTGTCAGCAGACGTCTCGATTGGCAAGCTGTTCATGGCGGGCGTGATCCCAGGTCTGCTCATGGGTGTCGCGCTGATGATCATGGTGGTCATCGTGGCGCGCCGTGAGGGCATGGGACGCACGCCGTTCGGCGGCTTTCGCGCTATTGGCCGGGCCTTCCGTGATTGCTTCTTCGCGGTGATGACACCTGTCGTGATTCTGGGTGGCATGTTCAGCGGCTTCTTTACCCC
>CAXTUM010000086.1:0-8524 GCA_964247205.1 uncultured Beijerinckiaceae bacterium | reverse complement strand
AATATCCACACCGCCATCATGATGAGGAGCACCACGAAGGACGAGAATGGCAAGCCAGTGAGCAGGCCCTTGGCGAAGTCGATGCCGCCCATGATGGTATAGACACCGATCAGGGCGTTGGTGCCCAGCACCAGCCACATCACCATGCCGCAGGTCAGCATGGTCTGCCAGGCAGCGTCCCGCACCATGTCGAGCCGGAGGCCACCCTTGAGAAAGACCGCCAGCGTCACGGCCAACGCGCCGACAGCGGCAGATTCCGTCACCGAAGCGACACCCAGATAGATCGATCCCATAACCGAGAAAGCGATCAGCAGAGGCAGGGCAATGCCCTTGAGGAGCGCCAGTTTCGCCCGGAACGGCATGTTCAGAAGTTCCGGCGGCGGGGGTGGACCCATGGCAGGGTTCAGTGTGCATCGGATGAGAATGTAGGTGATGTAGATTCCAGCCAGCAGCAACCCAGGCATCAGCGAGGCCAGGAAGAGATCAGCGACATCCGTACCTGTAGTGATGCCGTAGAAGACGAGTATAATCGACGGCGGGATCATGGTGCCAAGCGAGCCTGATGCGCAGACCGTGCCGATGGCGAGCTTGCGGTCGTAGCCCAGGCGCAGGAGCTGCGGCAGCGCTACCAGCCCGAGCACCACGATCTCCCCGCCGATGACACCGACTGTGGCGGCCAGTACCACGCCCACACCGGTGGTGACGATAGCGAGTCCGCCGCGCACCCGTCCGGCCCAGACATTCAGGGCATTGTAGAGGTCCGTCGCAATCCCCGATCTTTCAAGGATGCAGGCCATGTAGATAAAGAACGGCACCGAGACGAGCGTGTAGCTGTCCAGAAAAGTGAATGTTCGACTGCCGATCAGAAACAGGCTTTGCGGCCCGTAGAGCATCAGGCACAGCGCAACGGCGATGGCCCCTGTCGTAAACGCGAGCGGTACGCCGATGACGAGCAATCCCACCATCGTGACGAGAATGATCACCGACCAAGTCGCAATATCGAGGCCGAGCAGCATGGGTCAGGGCCTGTCGGTCTTGAGATGGCGGATGAGATGCATGACGACGACGGCAAGGAACAGCGCCGTGCCGATGACCAGCGATGCCTTGCCGATGGACGGCAGCGGCCAGTTTGGCGGCCCAGGCGTATTCTCGGGTGCCCACGTCCCGTCGAAGCCGAATTTCCAGATCGCGGCACGGGCGTCGAGATATACGGCGCAGAGCAAGCCGCCGAGATAAAACACGCCCGTGAGGAGCGCGATCAGCTCGACCCACCAGCGCTTGGCTGGAGAGAGCTGATCCGGCACGAAGGTGATGCGGATGTGCTCGCCCTTGACCATGCACCAGGCCCCTCCCAGGGCAAAGCCGATCTGACAGATCGTTGTCGTGGCCGGCAATGCCCATGAGGATGGCGCACCGAAGACATAGCGCATGATCACTTCATAGGCCGAGAGCAGGATGGCGGCGATAAACAGCCAGGAGAATGCTTTCCCGGCTGCTACCGCGGTCCTGTCGATGAGGCCATGCCCGGATGCCTTCCCGTTCATCCGATTTTCTTCTGGAAGGCACGGTGACTGTCGACGACCTTCTTGGCCATGGGTCCGCGCGCGGACAGCGTTTCCTGCACTTCACCGGTGAAAGCGCGCAGCTTGGCGAGCTCGTCCTTAGACCAGTTGATGATCTCGATGCCTTCCGTCTTCATCTTGGCGAGTGCGGCGTCGTCATCCGCCTTGATCTGCACCTTGAGCTGATTGCTCATGGTCCGGATCTCGGCGGTGATCAGCGCTTTGATATCGGCAGGCAGGGCCTCCCATTTGGTCTTGTTGAAGCAGATCTCCGTGGCGGGCATCGAATGCGATGCGTTGATCGAGAACTTAGCCGCCTTGTAGAGGCCCACCTCGTAGTTCTGGCCAGGGCTCGCCCAGTCGGTCGCATCAATCACGCCTGACTGGAGAGAGTTGAACACCTCGCCGCCGGGCAGGTTGACGACGGCGGCGCCCGCCTTGCCGAAATACTCGGCGATGAAGCCAGGCGGGACACGGATTTTAAGGCCTTTCAGATCAGCCACGCCATTCAGGGCTTTACGTGACGGGATATGCTCGGATGGCCAGAAGACATTGGCGACATAGGCCATGTTGGCGGAGGCATATAGCTCCTTGCCTAGGTCTTCGCCGCCTCCTTCCAGCCACCAGCGGTCGCGTTGTTCCACTGTGTCGTAGGACGCGCCGGTATCACCGAAAACCGTGAAGCTGGGGTCGCGCGCGGCGAAAAAGGAGGAGGAGGAATAGTGTCCGTCCAGGATGCCCGCGCCGATAGCGCTGATCGTCTCGCCCGGAGCGACCGCGCCGCCCGCCGGCAGGGCCTGGATGGTCAATCTGCCGCCGGACTTATCCTTGAGGTCGCTTGCCCATTTCTCGAAGGCGCGATGGGTCGGTGACGCTGCTGCAAGGAAGCCCTGCATCCGCAGCGAAAAGCTTTGGGCGCGCGACGGCGTGATCGCGAAGGGTGCGGCGATCGAGCCGGTGATGGCGGCTGCTCCTGCTTTGAGTACGTCACGGCGGGTTGTCATGTTGATCCTCCCTTGGATGTTGGTGTTCAGGCGGCGGTTTGCTGCTTCTTGTTGATGTCAGTGAGATTCATGCCGAGAATTGCTTTTGCTTCCTCGGGAGTCGCAACTTCGCGGCCGAGCTCCTTCGCCATGACGGCGATGCGGCGTACAAGCTCCGCATTCGTCGGCTGTCCCAGCTCGCTGTACGTGTAGTCGCCGAGCCCGATGGAGATGTGTCCGCCAAGCTGGATGATAGCTCCCGCAAGCGCGAAAAGGTTGCCGCCGAAATTGACGACGGTCCATTCGCAGTCCTTGCCCTCGGGCAGAAAATCAAGATGGGCCTGCAGGCCCTTGAGCGTGCCCGGATGCCCCCCCAACCAGGTGTTGTCGGTCAGGCAAAAGCAGATGTAGGCCGGGCTATCAATCAACCCCATATCCATGAAGGCATCGATGTAGCGTGTGAAGCCGATGTTCCATGAGACCAGATAGGGTTTCAGGCCCGCCTTCCTGATCTGCTCGCCGAAATAGCTGAGCGTCGCGGTCGAATTCTTGTAGATCAGGTTGGTGGTTTCAAAGCGCCGCGCCTGTTCGTTGTAGCGGTCGACATTGACCGATCCCATGTCCATTGGAGCGAAATGTGGAGCCTTGGCCGTATCCTTGGCCATCTGCAGAATGTGATCGAGCCGCCGCTCGGCGCTGTCATCGAGCGTGACGTAGCCCAGTGTTGGATGAACAAGGATGTCGCAGCTCTCGCGGATACGCTGGACTGTGTCGGCATAGGATGCGGGATCGTGCTCGGGCGCGCCGTCCGGCTTGCGCGCGTGGAAATGCAGTATCGAGGCTCCCGCCTCGCGGCATTCCACGGCGTCGCGCGCGATCTCTTCTGGCGTGTAGGGCACGTTGGCATTGCCCTGCCCGCGCAGCATGAACTCATTGACGCGCACTTCAATGATGAGCTTGCGCATCATTCCTCCCGTCGCCTTCTCTTGATTTCCAATCATCAATTGCATATGACCTAACGGTCAAGGGCATATGCCTTTTTTGCAAACTCTGGATGATGGATCAGCAATCCGTGACAGCGCCCAGACTGGAAAGCTTCGTCGACAACCTGCCAGGCAATGTATATCGGCGCGTCCGCAGGCCTGATGGCAGCTACTATTTCGAGTATCTCTCAAGTGGGCTTTTCCGGCAGTTCGGCGTCGATCCCGGGAGGTTGCTTGCGGAAAAGACCATTCGGTTCGACTGGATACACCCCGACGACGCCCAACGCTTCATCACCGATCTCGAAATCAGCGCCGCCACCTTGTCCATGCTGGATCACCGCATCCGCGTGGTCGGCATGGACGGGCGGGTGCACTGGGCGCGCGGCATTGCAAGACCGGAAAGACTGCCCGACGGCAGCGTCGTCTGGGATGGGCTGGTGATCGACGTGACGCGCGAGGTGGAAGCGGAAGCCGCCTTGTTGATCACGAAGGAGGAATCCGAGCGCGCTCACCGGCAAACGACAGCCATTGTCACACAGGTCGCTGAGCGCCTGCGCAAGCCGATGGAGGAATTCCGCTCTCTCCTGGGGGCTTTCGATGATACCAGCCCTGTCGGCGGGGCGCTTCGTAACAGTCTTGCGGCCTGTTTGGACGCCATGCGGCTGATCTCCACCGAAGGAGGAGCCCCCAAGCCGAGCGGCAGCCTTGACGTTCGCCAAACCCGGCGCGTGGAAGCAATAGGGGCTGCTGGCCTCACCGAGAGGCAGCGGGAGGTTCTGGCGCTGCTGGCCCAAGGCAGATCAAACAAGGACATCGCGCAACGCCTGAAGATCACCCCTGGAACGGTGAGGCTGCATGTGGCGGCCGTCCTCAGGGCAATGCGGGCCAGGAATCGGCGGGAACTGCTGGGCCAACGGACATAAATCGCTCGGGTGTCGCCCTGGCAAACCGCACGCGCAGTGACGCCATTCGGTCGAGCGCAGTTGAAAAGGTCGAGCAGCAAATTGAGCTAAAGTTCTTGGATACCTCTACCAAAGTCGGTGGGACTGGCCTCAGTCTGGCGGCTTGTGCCGGCAGCTGACCGGAAGCCGAAATCACCTCCAACCGGACAGATCCCTACTGCTGCTCCGGAACCGGACACTTTGCCATCAGAACTTGCCTCGCATTGGTGACGCCCGGCGCGATCCAGTCCGAAAGCGACGCCAGAGGCACACCGAGGCGCGATGACGTCCGCGCTATGTCGTTCCGCTCGCAGCCAAAGCCTTCGCGATCTGCGCCAGAGCTACATGGATGCGCGGCCGATCCTGCTCCGGCAGGGCTGCAAGACACTCGATTTCAAGCTTGTCACGCACACGTGCCCCGTCCTGAATGAGAGCCTGACCCGACGCTGTGAGCATGACTATCTTGGCGCGGCCGTCGCCTTCGTCTGGTATTCGGGTGAGATAGCCAAGGCGCTCAAGGTCGTCGATCAACTTGGAAAGCGCCTGTTTCGATGTCTGGAGCTGCTCAGCCATCCGAGTGACCCTCACGCCCTGAGGGTTGAGAACCGGAAAGATCTTCATGTGAGCTCGTGTGAGGTCACGGTGGCCCAGCGCCGCCAGCTCCAGCAGCATGCGGTCGACGAACACGAGGCTCGCCCTCCAGAGCAGCCCGCCGAGGAACGGCGGGGATGGTCTGAGCGGGGCACGGGTACTTCCATCCAACGGTTCTGTCACGGCATTCGTCCTCTGGCATTTAGTCAATACGGTTGACTAAATCGTCAACCTAGTTTACCAGTTGATCTCACCCTATGGAAAGCCGCGCAATGCGAGTCTTTTTTGCTTCATACATGGCGATTGCCGGTGTCATGTTCACTGGCTCCGCCGGTGCGCAGTCATCACTGACCTTGACCCGCGCCGACGGAGCGCAAATCTCTGCGTTGAACTACACGGCAAACGGCGGGTCGGCTTGTCCGCCGACCATGGTGCTGTCACATGGCTTCGGCGGGGACGAGCGCACACAGGGCGGTCTTGCCAGAACAATGGCGGCGCGTGGCTGGCGTGTGCTTGCCATTGCTCACAAGGAAAGCGGGCGTGCCGTTCTCCAGGCAGCCATCCGGCAGGGCGGCGGCTGGACGGCGGTCGATGCGATGGCCCGGCAGCGCTCCTTGCATGTGTTTCGCTTCGCCGATCTTGATGCCGCGTTCACTGAAGCAACGCGCACCTGCCGCCCGAAGCCGCTCATCCTTGCAGGCCATTCCATGGGTTCGCAGACGACCATGATGGAGGCTGGCGCGACGGCCCTGATCGGCCGCCTGGGATCCAATCGCTTCGACGCCTATGCCGCGCTATCACCGCAAGGCATCGGCACTGCCTACGCCGAAGGAGCGTGGTCCGGAGTGTCGAGGCCTGTTCTCATGATCACCGGCACGAACGACCGCACGGCTGATGCTGATTACCAGGTCAGACTGACAGCCTTCGAGGGGTTGCCCGCCGGGCGCAAGCGTCTCGCAGTTATTCCAGGCGCCGGACACCTTCAGATCGGAGGCATCGGCAGTGCATCGGTTGATGCGATGGTCAACACTCTGGTCCAGGAATTCGCCGAACAGATCGCCCGTGGTGCGTGGTCGCCAAGCCGCGTTTCCGGAGCGAGGATCACGGAGAAGTAACGCCTGATGGTGTATCCTCCGGAAGATTTGGCGGCTCACCGCAAGAGTATGGCTGATACCATTTGAACCGCCCAGGGTTTGCCGGAGACTCCAACTCCTGAGAAGGTGGAGCCTGACAGGCAAAACCACGAACAAGTTTCTCCCGAAGTGCGCGAGCGGGCGGTGCGAATGGTGCTGGATCACGAGATGGAGCACCCCTCGCGCTGGGCGGCGATTGTGTCGGTTTCCTCCAAAATCGGCTGCACGGCGCAATCGCTGCATCAGTGGATCGGCAAGGCCGAGCGTGACAGCGGGCGCAAGCCTGGCCTGACCACGGACATGGCCGCCAAGATGAAGGCGCTGGAGCGCGAGGTGCGCGAACTCCGGCAAGCCAACGAGATCCTGCGCAAGGCATCGGCGTATTTTGCCACCCTTTCGACGAATGAAGACATCCGTCTGTCGGGCAAGAGGACGGAGCTCGACCGCCCGTTCAAGCGATGATCAAGTTCATTCCTTGCCCGGCAGCGCATGTTTACATGCGCAAGAGGGGATGATCACCGCCAGGTCTAGGCGGGCGAGCCGATCGGTCGATTTGCTGAAGCTCGTGGGAGCCGAGTTAATTGGTCTGCACCGCCGCCAAACAAATGGTTCGAAAACGTCGGTCCGGGCTCGGACTCGAAAAATGTTGGAAACGGCGGCAACAATCGTGGTAATAATCAGCAGTTGAAAACTTTCGTGACATAGATTTAAGTTATTGAATTATATGGGATAATGGAAATTTCCCGCAGAGAGCGCCAATCTGTCGAACCGTCGTTCTGACGAAGACATTGCCGGCTCAAGGCATTCATCATAATCTTCATGTCCCGCATCCGTTGAGGCCTTCATGATGATCCGCAGAATGTTTGTCAGTGCGCTGCTTGCCTTCGGCTTGATGACCCCGGTCCTGGCCCAGACCGCTCCACCAGCAGCTCAGAGCTTCATCACGGTCTCCTCCACCACCTCGACTCAGGATTCGGGGCTGTTCAACCACATCCTGCCGCTGTTCAAGGTGAAGACGGGCATCGAGGTCAAGGTGGTGTCGCAGGGCACGGGTCAGGCGCTTGACACGGGCAAGCGCGGCGATGCCGATGTGGTATTTGTGCATGCGCGGGCGCAGGAAATGATGTTTATTGCGGACGGCTTCGGCGTCGAGCGCAAGCCGGTAATGTACAATGATTTCGTGCTGATCGGGCCAAAGGCTGATCCTGCGGGTATCAAAGGCACGAAGGATATCGCGGCGGCAATCAAAGCCATTTCAGACAAACAGGCTGCCTTTGTCTCTCGCGGGGACCGTTCGGGCACGCATGCGGCGGAACTCAACCTGTGGAAGCTGTCTGGCATCGACATCGAGAAGGCCAAGGGGCCATGGTACCGCGAGATCGGCCAGGGCATGGGTGCCGCGCTCAATACCTCAGGCGCAATGGGTGCCTACGTGCTGGCGGACCGCGCCACGTGGATCAGCTTCCGGAACCGGGGTGATCTGGAAATCGTTGTGGAAGGTGACCGCCGCCTGTTCAACCAGTATGGCGTAATGCTGGTGAACCCGGCGAAACACCCGCATGTCAAGGCGTCCGGGGGGCAGGCTTTCGTGGACTGGCTGGTGAGCCCCGAGGGACAGAAAGCCATCGCCGATTACAGGATCGACGGGCAGCAGCTGTTCTTTCCCAACGCTGCACAGCCTGGCGCCTGATCCGGCCCCTTCTGCTGAACACTCCGGCATGGCGCTGCCCAAACGACATGGGCTACCTTCTGCCATGATTCCCGATGACAACCTCAACCGCAATGCCCTCCGCAACCTGCTCATCGCCCGCAGCATCCGTGACTTTGGCGACAGCTTCGTGGCCGTGCTTCTGCCGGTCTATCTGATCCAGATCGGGTTCTCGCCGTTTCAGGTCGGGCTTCTGGCGACAGCGGCACTGTTCGGATCGGCCTGCGTCACCCTCGCGATCGGGATGTTCGGTGGACGGCATGATCATCGTCGGCTCCTGATGGCAGCGGCAGGCTTGATGGTCCTGACCGGTATCGCGTTTGCTGTGGTAAGTGACTATGCCGTGCTGTTGCTGGTCGCGCTGGTCGGCACGGCCAATCCGTCGAGCGGATCGGTCAGCATCTTTGCGCCGCTGGAGCATACGATCCTGACGCGGCACGCCGCGCCCGAACAGCGCACGGCTATCTTCGCCCGCTACAGCCTGTATGGCGCGATGGCCGGGGCTGTCGGTGCGCTGGCTTCGGCCTTGCCGGAATATGTTTCCGCTGGTGAAGCCGGGCAGTTCACCGCGATCAAGGGAATGTTCGTGCTCTATGCGCTGCTGGGGCTTGCGGGCGGCTGGT
>CAXTUM010000085.1:0-8546 GCA_964247205.1 uncultured Beijerinckiaceae bacterium | reverse complement strand
CCTGTTTACTGGGCTTTAGAGGGGGAGGAGCGGAACCCGCGTACCGGAGTTTGACCGCGAGAGAGTTTGGCGATCAATTTCAGACCTAGTCGTTCACGCCGTCCAGACCGATGCTGAGCGACAACGCAAGCATCGCGAGGAGTGCAAGCAGTATCTGCACGCCGGAGAGCGCGGCAACCATCGGGCTCGACGTCTGCTGCACAATGGCAAGAAGCTCTATGGGCAGGGGGCGGTCGCGGAAACCATGCGTGAATATCGTCACGGAAAGGTTATCGAAGCCTTCGACAAAAGTGAACACCGATCCAGCGAGGATCGCGGGCATCAGCAAGGGCAGAGTGATTGTGCGGAAGGCTTGGAAGGGCGTGGCTCCTAGGTTCGAGGCAGCCTGCTCCAGCGCCGGGTCAAGCCGCTGAAGCCGGTTTGTAACAGTCCTGACCATGATGGCAAGCACAAACACGGAAAGCGTGACAGACTGGAGCCAGATGGACGGGCCGATTCCGACAAGTGCACCGGTGAAGAGCACGGCGACGCCCAGCACGATGCCCGGCACCATATGTGGTGCGATGACATAGATCGAGAGTGCTGTCCTTCCGCGAAACTCGCCACGGGCGCAGGCGAGCGCCGTCGGCACACCAAACGCGATGCAGGCAAGGGTCACGATGATGCCAACCTTGAAGCTCGTCCACATGGCGCCCACCAGCACCGGATGGCTAAAGACCTGCTGGTACCAACGGAACGTGAAGCCCTGTGGAGGAAAGCTGAGGAAGGCGCGCGTATCGAACGAGATCATCAGGACGATGATGGAGGGGAAGACCAGCAACGCCAGCGCAAAGAGTGCGATAAGGATGATCAGGCCGATCCCGATCCGGTCGAGTATCTCGCGGGTGCGCCAGTCCGCCGTCATGATCGCTCCATCCTCGTCCAGCGGGTCGCGAGATTCGTGATCGTCGCTATCCCGACAAGTCCCATGAGGCACGTCGCCATCAGTATCACAGATGTCACTGCGCCCTTGTTCCACTCAAGCGCGTACACGACCTGCTCGAAAACCATGGTGGCGGCGTTAAGATAATTTCCGCCCCCCAGCAGTTGCGGCACCACGAATGTCGTGTAGCTGAGCGTGAAGACCAGCGCCGCACCTGTGCCGAGCCCCGGTGTTGCCAGCGGCAGGATGACATGCCTCAGGGTGCCCAGCCGTGTGGCACCTAGGTTGGCCGAGGCCTCGTCCAGCCGGGTGTCATGGCGGCTCATCACGGCGACAAGGGGCAGGATCATGATCGGGAGATGGATCTGCACCATGCCGATCAGCACGGCCCAATGTGTATTGATGATCCGGATCGGCTGATCGATAAGCCCAAGTTGCTGCAGCGTCGTATTGACGACGCCGCGCCCGCCAAGAATCACGATCCAGGCATAGGTTCGCACGATGCCACTGGTAAGAATGGGTGCGATGGTGAGCACGAGAATCACGCGGCGTGTCCATTTACTGCCGATCAGGTAGAGATACGCTACCGGAAACCCCAGCAGCATGCATAGCAGCGTTGTGGTCGCCGCAAGCCCGATCGAGCGGCGGAATGTGGTCCAGTAGAGGGGATCAGCCAGCGCCGCGGTGAAATGTCTGAGTGAGAATTCCTGGGAGATGATCACGCCACGCGATGACACGACATTGGAAAAGCCAAGCGACAGCAATACCGCGAACGGGATGACGGCGACCACTGCAAGAACAATGATCGCCGGAACGGCCGGCCAGATGCCGCGGCCGGAGAGAAGCCTGTCAACCAGAGATACTTGCGGTGCGTTGGAGCTCATGAGGTGGGAAACACCATGCAGGCGGCTGGGTTGCGAACGGACAGCACCACGACGTCGCCCGGAGAAGGCTCGACCGGCTGGTCGCCGTGGAGACCGACAGCTCGGATGGCCCGGCCGTCAGACAATTGCACCTCGTATTCCATCATCGCACCGACATGACGGCGGAAAACGAGCTGGCCGCTCCAGGGACCCGGGCTGCCAGAGACTCCGGCGATGCCAAGGGCAACGTTGTGGGGTCGCACCATGACCTTGACATCACCCGAGAGCGCGGTGCGCGCCGTCTGCCCATCCGGCAGGCGAACAAACCCGGCATCGGCCTTACCAATCCAGGTATTGGACGCGCCAATGAAATCCGCGACATAGGCAGTCCCTGGCTGATCATAGATCACATCGGGCCGATCCAGTTGCTCGATGCGACCGGCCCGCATGACAGCAATACGATCAGAGAGCGTCATCGCCTCTTCCTGATCATGCGTTACGAATATCGCCGTCAGGCCAAGCTGCTTAATGAGATGGCGAAGCTCCACTTGCATGCTGCCGCGGAGCTTGGCATCCAGCGCGTTGAAGGGCTCATCGAGCAGCAGTACGCGCGGCTGCAGCACCACCACCCGCGCGATGGCGACCCGCTGCTGCTGGCCACCGGACAGCTGCACGGGATAACGCTCCTCCAGGCCAGTGAGAGAGACGCTGGCAAGCGCCGCTGCCACACGCTTGGCGATATCTCCTTTCGCCATACCGCGCATCCGGAGACCGTAGCCAATGTTTCCCGCCACGGTCAGATGCGGAAACAGCGCATAGCTCTGGAACACGACGCCAACAGGCCGCCGATTGACGGGGACGATCGCCATGTCCGCCCCGTCGATGGTGACGGCGCCGCCATCCGGCTGGATGAACCCTGCGATGCAGCGCAGCAGCGTGGTCTTTCCGCAGCCCGACGGTCCCAGCAGCGTCAGGATTTCGCCTTCATGGGCATCCAGCGAACACCGGTCGAGCACCGTGTTTGCACCGTAGCGTTTGATGACCTCGCGGATGGAAACAATCGGCGGCGTGCTTACCCGCGTCACCCCGCAAACATCCGGTCGAAAGCCTCGACGGTCTTCCCACGCTGAGGCGCGATCTTTTCCCAGTCGATTGACGCCATGGCCGCAACCTCGGCTGGCGTCGACGGCAGATATTCCGCAGCCGCCGCCGGCGTTGGAACGCCGGCAAGCGTTGGGCCGAAATAATAGGGAGGATTGGTCTGGAAGCGCTGGATCTCTTCGGACAGGAAGATCTCGGCGAATTCATGGATGAGTTCGGCATGCGCCGTGCGGCGGAACATGACAACCGAGCTTGGCAGAATAATCGGCTGTGGCGTCTTCACATAGCCAAAGGGAAGGCCGGTGGCGGCCGCCAACGCCGTGTTGTCATGCCAGAGAACGCAAGCACCGATCTCACCGCGCTCCAGCATCTGCTGCAGGAGTGGCGGGCTGCGACCGACCAGCGGCTTCAGTTCGCGCCATTTCTGCAGTCCGAACTCCAGATCGTCATCGGGGCGTCCAAAGGCACGCGACGCAATGGCAACCGCGCCAAGACCAAGATTGGACTGAGGACGCGCAAGCCCGACTTTACCGGCAAACTCCGGCTTCCAGAGATCCGCCCAGGTCGTCGGCGGGGTGCGGACAGTCTGCTTGTTGTAGGCGATACCGAAACCCGAGAAGTTGACCGGCACACCCACACCCCTTGCGGCTGACGGGAACCGGGGATCAAGCTTGGCAAGACTCGGGACCTTCGCGCTGGTCAATGGCTCCAGGACATCCTCGCCAACAGCATTGATGATGGCGGGTGTCCCCATCACGGCAAGATCGTAGGGCGAAGCGCCGCGCGCGGCCTTGATCTGGGCAAGCGCCTCGGTTGAAAGGCCACCAATAACCCTTAGCGTGACGCCTGCATGGCGCTTGCCAAGTTCGGCGGCGGCCCGCTTGATGGGATCATCCTGCGCGGTGCCATAGCCGATCATCACCAGTTCACGCGCCTGCGCCCTCACGACGCTTGGCATCGCGATGGCGCCGACGGCGGTTGCAACGAAAATTCGGCGGTTCAAGCTCATTGTCCTTGCCTCCTCGTGTTGACCAAGGTCCGCAAGATCACCGTCAACCAGGCTGGACCAAGTGTATTACGATTGTATACTGCTACAATGCCGTGGTGCCTGCAAGCACCTCCCGATCACCTGATCGGCGGCGGCTAGACGCAACCCAAACTGGACGTGGGCCAAGGCCCGCGGATGAGGCAATGACGGATAACTCTGCAGACTTCAAAGCCATCAAGAGGGAATTTTCTTCGGATGCGCCGGGTGATCCTGAGCGCTTCCGCCGTGTCGAGCTGACGCGGCAGGAGATGATGGCGCAGGGCGACGCCATGCGGGCGACACTCCAGTCACTTGCCGCGCCTGTTGGCCGCATCGCGTCCGACATGGCCTCCCGCCCGCTCGACCGGGTCCTGATTGTTGGCTGCGGCGATTCCTGGATCTCCGGCATTGGCGTCAGACTGGCCATGGAGCGCCTTCTGGGCGTGCCCGTTGAGGCGGTGGAAGCCTTCGACATGGAGAACTATGGCCTCGCCGTCACGGGCAAGGGCACGCTTGTGATCGGCATCAGCTCAAGCGGCAAGACGCCGCCGGTAACCGCCAGCATCGTCGGCGTACGTCAGCGCGGCGGCTATGTTGTTGCAGTCACGAATACCCCGACCGCACCGATGATCGCAGATGCAGATGCATATCTGCTGATTAAGGCAACGCGCGGTGGATGGCCCACACAGGCGAGCACCGCCTGCATGGCGGCGTTGATCACATTGGCGATTGCCATCGCTGCGGCGCGCGGACGCGGCGAAGGCGAAGCGCCGGGCATCGGCGCTGCGCTACAGGCCATACCTGGCACCATGGACGCGGTCGCCAAGATTTTCTGGTCGCCGACCGAAGAACTGGCAGCGATCCTGGCCAAGGTCGACTACGTTCAGCTCGCAGGTGCAGGCCCACATTTCGCACCCGCGGCTTTCGGATCGGCCAAACTGCGGGAGCTGGCTCCGATCCATGCCAGCGCCTTCCCGCTGGAAGAGTACCATCACTACCGCACCCAGAAGGATGGCGACGTGATGTTCCTGATCGCGCCCGACCTGGCCAGTCGCCAACGCGCCATTGAGACCGCAATTGTCAGCAAGGGAACCGGCGGCTACACCATCGCGCTTGTTCCGGAAGGCGAGGCGGCGTTCGATGCCCATGCCCAGCACGTCTGGCATTTGCCGCTGGTGCGCGATGACCTGGCACCGCTCCTCTACAGCGTGCCGCTGCATCTATTCTCCTACCACGTGACGAAGGCACGCGACGCGCTCGGTCTCGGCGCGCCGAGACTTGGGCTATGACGTCATGTATCCCGACCTTGTCACTGTTGGTGGCCTGACGATCGACAATGTGATCTCCGCGGATGGGGTTGTGTCACTCGGCAGGATAGGCGGCAATGCGGCCTATTCGGCAATCGGCGCGCGCTGTTTCGTCAACACCGTCGGGCTTGTCTCCATGGCGGTCGCGTCATTCCCCGAAGAAGCCCTGACGACCTTTGCCGCGAACGGAATGCTGCTGGACGGCGTAGCCCGCCACCCTGCCCGTCTTCGCTTTGTCGAATGGTTTGTCTATGACCATAGAGGCGACCGTATGGAGCGGCTGCGCAGCTTGCCGGGTGACCTCGCCGCGTCGGGATTCAGCGATACCCAACTGTCCAGGGATGACGTCGCGCGCTGGGTCGCACTGCTGCAGAAGAAGCCCCAGCCGAAGGAAATGAGCTATTCCCAGTTCCGTCACGCCCATCCGATGACGGTGGCTCAGGTACCCACAAACTACAGGAGTGCAAAGGGCGCACATCTCGCGCCTTCAAGGTATGATGTCCTGATGGCGATGGCTGACCATTTTGGATCGATCGGCATGACACTCACACTTGATCCGGGCTGGCAGCTGGCTGACATTCCGCTCCCGGATTTGCTGCCCCTTTTGTCCAAGATCGATGCATTCCTGCCAAGTGAAGTCGAGCTTTCAGCGCTGGTGCCGGGCGCGGGACTTGACGACGCATTGCGGACGCTTGCCAGCTTTTGCCGTGGAACCGTGGCCGTCAAGCGGGGGCGCGAAGGATCACTGATCTGGGACCGGGAGGCTTCGCGTTCTATCGCAGTCCCCGCATACGCCGTGACAACAGTTGATCCGACCGGCGCGGGAGATTCCTGGTGCGGCGGGTTCCTGGCTGGTCTCGTCGAGACGCGTGATCCCGTTCGCGCGGCCTATTTCGGGTCTGTGGCTGCTGCCCAGGCCGTAAGCCATCTTGGTGCGGATGGCGCGTTGCCTGTCGATCTGGCTGAGCGCCGCGCGGAACTGAAGGCGCTGCTTAAGCGTGAAGAATATAGAGTGACGGAAGCACAATGACGAAAGCCCTGTTCAAGTCCGATCCGTTGATTGTTGCGGCATTGCACCTGCCGCCTTTCGGTCGTGCCCATGGTATGGCGTGGCTGGAGGACTATGTGGTCACGAACGCGCGCGTTTTTGCCGAAGCTGGCATCCCCTGGATCAAGCTGCAGGACCAGACACGCGAGGCTGGCCGGATGCAGGCAGGCCCGCTTGCAGCCACTGCGGCATTGGCCCGATGTCTCCGGCGGGAGGTGGCCGGAATCGGGCTGGGCATCATCGTCGAGGCGCATGATGCCGAGGCCGCTTTGGCCATCGCTCATGCATCAGCTGCCGATTTCGTACGCATCAAGGTGTTTGTCGGCGGCATGATGACAGCGCAAGGACCACGATACGGAATTGGCGCGGAGGCACTCGCCTTTCGCCATGCCCTCGGCCGCGACGACATAGCGATCCTCACCGATGTGCATGACCGGACGGCCACACCACTGGCCGGTGAAACGGCGGAGTTTGCCGCCGAATGGGCGCAGAAAACAGGTGCGGACGGTCTGATCATCACGGGCGCGAGTTTTGACGACACGCTGGCGCGCATCGGAAAAGCGCGCGCTTCCGGCATCAAGAGGCCCATCCTGATTGGTGGCAGCGTTAGCGAAGCGAACGTCGCAGCGGCCCTTGAGGCATCGCAGGGCGTCATCGTCAGCTCGTCGCTCATGCGCAGGGATGCAAAGGCGGATGATATCCTGCGCTGGGATCATGACCTGGCCCACCGCTTCATGGATGCGGCGCGCAAGACACGCGGGAACTGAGATGGCGGAGGGGCCGCTCTGGATTTCAGAGGCGGATGCCGAGGCACTGCTTGATCCGCTTGCGCTGATCGCAGCGGTTGAGGCCGGGTTCCATCAAGTGGAGGCCGGCTTGATGCTGGAACCCGGTGCCACCCGCATGAACGGTATCGATGGTAGCGATGCTTATCTGACGCTCTATCCGGCCCATGCCACCAATGGATACGCCAGCGCCAAGGCGCTTGCGGGTCGGCCGGCAAATGGCACCCTGCATCGGCCCGAGATCGATGCAGTGGTTTGCTTGATCGATCCGCAATCGGGTCGGATTGCTGCGCTCATCTCTGCCCGCTTGCTGACCACGTTCAGGACAGCGGCGGTCACCGCCGCTGTGTTCCGCCGGTTGATGGCGCGACCACCCGCACTCATCGGCCTGATCGGCACCGGCGCACAGGCGCTCGCCCATGGCCGCATGTTCGCAGCGGCAGGGCTGTCGTCAGGATTTCTGATCGCCTCACCGCGCGGTGAGGCTGTCAAGGCGCAGGCGATGGCTGAGGCAATCACGAACGCGACTTCCATCGAAGCGCTGGCATCCACAACCTCTACAATTGCTGAACGTTGCAAAATGATTGTTGCCATGTCGCTCGCAAACCGGCCACTGCTGCTGGGGCCATTGCTGGCCAATGCCGTGATCGCAAGCATCGGTCCATTTTATCCCCATGCACATGAGATCGACACTGCGATTGTCCGGGATGCGGCCTTGGTGATCTCGGATCACCCCGAGAGATTGCGCCGCCAATGGGCCGAATCTCCTGTTCTTGACGCGAACGCCCTGTCGCTCAGTTCTGCGGCAGAGCTTTTCACGGACCGCTTTACGCCGCCATCCGCCGGCGTGCGGGTGTTCCTGTCTGATGGCCGCGCCTTCGAGGACAACGTGGCTGCGACACTGGTCTATCGCGCGGCGCTGGCGACAGGCCGTGGAATTCAGCTACCGTGAGTACATCATGACCAATGACATTACCCTTCTTTGCGAACTCATTGCCGGTGGCCATGCCGGTGAAGCAGGGGTGCAGGCCATCGTCGCAGAGCGCTTGGCCCAGCTTGGCTGCGCCATCGATTGCCTGGTCTATGATCCTGCGAAGGTTCAGCTCCGGAGCGAATTCGCCACGGAGCAAACCATGGCGCAGGGTGAGCGCATGGCGATTGTCGCACGCTATGCCGGGACAGGCGACGGACGCTCCTGCATTCTCTTCGCCCATCCCGACAGCGAGCCACCGCCGGCGGTGCACGAATGGATATCGGATCCCTTCACGGCACGTCTTGCCGAAGGCCGCCTGCATGGATGGGGCGTTGCCGACGATCTCTCGGGTGTCGCGGCCATGGTTTCAGGCCTTGAGCGAGCCTTGGCAGGGGGCTGGCGGCCGCGTGGCGACATCATCATCGCGAGCACGCCAAGCAAACGCCACGCGCGGGGCGTTGCAGCGGTGCTGGAGCGGATCCCCAAAACGGATGCGGCGATCTATCTGCATCCGGCCGAG
>CAXTUM010000084.1:0-8549 GCA_964247205.1 uncultured Beijerinckiaceae bacterium | reverse complement strand
CACCGGGGTGCAGATTCACGGCGGCATGGGCTTTGTCGAGGAAACCGGCGCGGCCCAGCATTACCGCGATGCCCGCATTCTCGCGATCTACGAGGGCACCAACGGCATCCAGTCCATCGATCTCGTGATGCGCAAACTGCCGCTGGCAGGCGGTGACACCGTGAAGGCGTCGATTGCACGCTACCGCAATGCAGCGGAGGCAGTCGCCAAGCTCAACGATCCCGCCTTCGGCAAATCCGGCCAGCGCCTGCGTGAAGCCGTCGATAGTCTCGAGCGCACAACCGACTGGATGCTGAAGACTCTTGTGGCCTCGCCTGCCGAAGCCATGGCGGGTGCCACGCCGTATCTGCGCCTGTTCGGCCTCGCCGCCGGAGGCGCTTATCTTGCCGAAGCCGCACTCGCGGCACGCGACGCCATGCAGGCGGGCGAAACCGATCCAGCCCATGGCCGACGCATCCGCGATTGCCGCTTCTTTGCCGAGAACTCGGCCTCCATCGCACTGGGGATCGAGCATGCCGTGATCGACGGTGCAGCAGCGGTCAACGGTGCCTACATCGACGCGGCCGAGTGAACACAATGTCCGAGCATATCGAACTCATCCGCCGCGATGGCGTTCTCGCGATACGCATGAACCGGCCGGACAAGAAGAACGCGCTGACATCGCTGATGTACGGTGCAATGGCGGAAGCTTTGCTGGAAGCAAACGGCGATGCAACCGTCGGAGCTGTGCTGTTTCTCGGCCTGCCCGGTGTTTTCTGCGCCGGCAACGACCTCAAGGATTTCGCAGGCTTCGCGGCCAGCGGCAATCTGGGGCAGGAAGTGCTGTCCTTCCTGCGCGCCCTGACGATTGCGGAAAAGCCTCTGGTTGCTGCCGTCGATGGCCTCGCCGTCGGCGTCGGCACCACGATGCTGCTCCATTGTGACCATGTGCTGCTGAGCGAACGGGCGAAGCTCTCCACGCCTTTCGTCAATCTGGCGCTGGTGCCCGAAGCGGCCTCCAGCCTGCTTGCGCCGCGCATCATGGGCCACGCGCGGGCGTTTGAATTGCTGGTCATGGGCCGTTCTTTCGGGCCGGAACAAGCGGTCGCGGCGGGCATCGCCAATGCTGTTGTGCCATCAGCCGAAATAGAGACGGCAGGTTTTGCAGCAGCAGCCGAGATCGCCGCGAAGCCGCGCGAGGCTGTGAAACTGTCGCGCCAGCTGATCAAGGGCTCGCCGGACGACATTCTCCAGCGCATCGACGAAGAGGCGCTGATGTTCGCCCAGCGCCTGCGCTCCGCAGAAGCCCAGAAAGCCTTCATGGCCTTCCTCAACAAGACGGGATGAGACAATGACCGCGACCCTCAAGGGCAAGACCCTCTTCATCACCGGCGCCTCGCGCGGCATTGGCCTCGCCATCGGCCTTCGCGCCGCACGCGACGGGGCCAATATCGTCATTGCGGCCAAGACGACGGAACCGCATCCCAAGCTTGAGGGCACGATCTACTCCGCAGCCGAAGCCATCACGAAGGCTGGCGGCAAGGCGCTCCCCCTCGTGGTTGATGTTCGCGATGAAGAAAGCGTCAAGGCAGCCATCGCCAAGACGGTCGAGACCTTTGGCGGCCTCGATATTGTCGTGAACAACGCTTCCGCCATCAATCTGTCCCGCACCGAAGCGGTCGATATGAAGCGCTACGATCTGATGAACCAGATCAATACGCGCGGCACCTTCATGGTCTCCAAATTTGCGATTCCGCATCTCGCGCAATCCGCCAATCCGCACATCGTCATGCTCTCGCCGCCGCTCGACATGAGCGAGAAATGGTTCGCGCCGCATCTGGCGTATTCCATCGCCAAATACGGCATGAGCCTGTGCGTGCTGGGTCTGGCAGGCGAACTGCGCGGCAAGGGCATCGCCGTCAACGCGCTCTGGCCGCGCACCACCATCGCCACCGCAGCGGTCAACAATCTGCTGGGTGGTGACGGGCTGATGAAGGCATCGCGCACGCCAGACATCCTGGCAGATGCTGCCCACATGATCTTCACGACTCCATCGAAGGAGCTGACGGGCCAGTTCCTGATCGACGACACCTTCATGCACAGTCGCGGCATCACGGATTTCGACAAGTACCGCGTCGATCCCACCCAGGATCTTGCGCCAGATTTCTTCGTCCCATCCGACAGCAAACCGCCCGTAAGCTTGAAAAAGATCACATGACTGTCATAGACCTGAGCCAGTCGCCCTGCGGGGAAAGGTCAGGTCCATGATCATCGTACACAGGCCCGGGCAGAAGTCGCCGGGGGGCGAACAGGGTTATCTGGAGCGCCACGTCCAGTTGCCGGGCGAGGCTATCTGCCAGGATGCGCTCTGGATCGATCTCATCGAACCGACACGCGAAGAGGATCACCTGGTCGAGGCCAGGCTGAGCATCGAGATTCCGACTCGGGACGAGATGCGCGACATCGAGCCGTCGAGCCTGCTCTACACCGAGAATGGCGCGCGTTACATGACGGCGCGCATCCTCTGCCATTCCGACACGGAAACGCCCAAGCTGGTGCCGATTTCCTTCATTCTGACCGACAAGGTGCTTGTCACGGTCCGATATGACGAGCCGCGTTCGTTCCAGATGTTCGCCAGCCGCGCCATAAAGCCTGGCGGCTGCGTATCCCAGCCCGAGGCCGTGCTCGACGGCCTGATCGAGACCGTTATCGATCGCGCTGCAGAAATTCTGCGCAGAGTCGGCGATGATATCGAACTGACGTCACGCAATGTCTTCGAGCGCGACGCAGGCACGGCGGAGCGGGGCGATGCCTACCAGCAGGTCATCCGCAGCCTGGGCCGCTCTGGCGATCTCATCTCAAATGCGCGCGAGAGCATGGTTTCGCTGGAGCGGATGCTGCTGTATCTCTCGGCCAACATGCAGAGGCCGCAGCGGGCATCGGGCTTTCAGGCGGAATGGCGCACAGCGGTGCGCGATGTGCAATCCATCGAGGAGCACGCAAACTTCCTGAACAGCAAGATTTCCTTCATTCTGGAGGCCACTCTCGGCCTTGTCTCCATCGAGCAGAACAAGATCATCAAGCTCTTCTCGGTGATGTCGGTGGTCATGATGCCGCCGACGCTGATCGCGTCGATCTACGGCATGAATTTCAAGAAGTGGATGCCTGAACTCGAATGGGAATGGGGCTATCCGCTGGCGCTGGCCTTCATGGCGGCGGCGGCGGCCATTCCGTATCTGTATTTCAAGCGGAAGCGGTGGCTCTAGGTCAGTGCCCTCCTCCCGATGCAGGAGAAGGGCAGGGATTTTGCAGGTTCAGCTCGCCATCTTGCTCTTGATGAAGCCGACAACCGCCATCAGGATCAGGCCGCCGATGCCGCCGCCTGCCGCCGGGCCAACCATGCCGCCCGCGAGCTGTGGCAGGACAGCACCGAGGATCTGGCCGCCGATGCCGCCGCCGGCAACGCCTGCGATGGTGTTGCCGAGCATGCCCAGCGACAGGTTCTTGAAGATCGCGCCTGCGGCGTTGCCACCAACCGCGCCTGAAATGAGCTGGATGATAAGTGCTTCCATGGATGTGTCTCCCCTCACACCGAAAAAACACAGCGCTTTTCCGGTAAATAGGACGCGACCACATTCAAACGTCAAAGGCAAGGCAAAGCGGCTGATTTCAGTGTATTTCCGCGCATGGCGACCCTTGCATCGCCCCATCTTTTCCCCGATATAGCGGGCGGGAGGTTGGCGCTGGACGTACCACTCGCCAATCGGGTCAGGTCCGGAAGGAAGCAGCCCTAACGAGAACCGGGCGGGTCAATGTCCAGCCTCCCACCGCCATCAGGCCGTGAACTCACAAACAGAGGAGCCTATGGCGGATAACGCTCAACCCGGCGCATACCGTGTTCTGGCCCGGAAATACCGGCCTAGGGGCTTCGAGGACCTGATTGGCCAGGAAGCCATGGTCCGCACCCTGCGCAATGCGTTCGACGCCAACCGCATTCATCAAGCCTATATTTTCACGGGCGTACGCGGCGTCGGCAAGACGACCACGGCCCGCATCATCGCCCGCGCCCTGAACTACGAGCTTGATGACGGCTCGGTCACACAGCCCACCATCGTGATGCCCGGCTTTGGCAAACATTGCGAAGCCATCATCGAAAGCCGCCATATCGATGTGATCGAGATGGACGCGGCGTCCAACACCGGCGTCGACAATGTGCGTGAGATCATCGAAGCCGTGCGCTACCGCCCGGCCTATGCGCGCTACAAGGTCTATATCATCGACGAAGTCCACATGCTTTCAAATGCCTCGTTCAATGCGCTGCTGAAGACGCTGGAGGAGCCGCCGGAGCATGTGAAATTCCTGTTCGCCACCACCGAGATCAAGAAGGTTCCGGTGACTGTGCTGTCGCGCTGCCAGCGCTTTGATCTCAAGCGCATCGACGCGCCGCTGATGGTGAAGCATCTCTCCGGCATCGCGAGCCTCGAACAGGTCGCTATCAGCGACGAAGCGCTGGCACTGATCGCGCGCGCCGGGGAAGGCTCCGTCCGCGATTGCCTGTCGCTGATGGATCAGGCGATTGCGCATGGAAGCGGCAAGGTCGAGGCCGATCAGGTCCGCGACATGCTCGGCCTGGCGGACCGTGCCCGGATCATCGATCTGTTCGAGCATGTCATGCGCGGCGATATCGCTGCCGCTCTGGCCGAACTCACCGCGCAATATGATTCCGGCGCGGATCCGGTCAGCGTCATCACCGATCTGGCGGAATATGTGCACACTGTCACGCGCCTTAAGCTTGCTCCTGTCACCGTGAATGATCCGACGCTGAGCGAAACCGAGAAGACACGCGGCGCGGCCTTTGCCCGCGATCTCTCGATCCGAACGCTGACACGTGCCTGGCAGATCCTGACCAGGGGCCTGACCGAGGCACAGGCCGCACCACGCCCCATCGTGGCAGCAGAGATGCTGCTGGTGCGTCTGGCTTATGCCGCCGATCTGCCGACGCCGGACGAGGCGCTGAAGATGCTCAGGGATGGCGCTGGCGCGGTTTCCGGCGGCGCTTCGGCTCCGGCTCCCCGTGGCGGTGGCGGAGGAGCTTCAGCCGCACTGGCGCGTCCGGTGATCGCGGCAGCCAATCCATTATACCAGCCGCAAACAGCGCCTGTCGCCGCAACCCCCGCGATGCGCATCGACACGCTGGCGCAGCTGGTGGCGCTGGCCGGAGAGAAGCGCGATCCCATGCTGGTCTCGGCGCTTGAGCGGGATATCCGCCTCGTGCGTTTCGAGGACGGCATCTTCGAGTTCAACCTTGCGCCCAGTGCCGACGCGGGCATTGTACAGCGCTTGGGCAAGCGCCTGCAGGAATGGACCGGGCGCCGCTGGACCGTGGCTCTCTCCAACGAAACAGGCGATCCCACGATCCGCGAGATCGCCGAGGCCAAACGGGCCGAAGAGGAAGCCATGCGCCATCAGCACCCCGTGGTGCAGGCCGTGCTGGCCATGTTCCCCGGCGCCACCGTGATTCCCGCCGCGCCCAAAGCTGTCGTTGTGCCCGGCCTCGCTGAATTTTCGGCACAGGCCGTCGTCAACGAGGACGGCGATGTGGTTGCGGGCGAAACCGATTTCACCGAAGACGATCTGTAGGAGTTCATGGCATGGACATGATGAAGCTGATGAAGCAGGCCCAGGAGATGCAGGCCCGCGTGCAGCAGATGCAGGCGGAACTGGAGCTGGCCGAAACCGAAGGACAGGCGGGCGCAGGCATGGTGAAAATCACGCTCACCGGCAAGGGCGCGCTCAAGGGCATCAGCATCGATCCCTCGATGATGAAGGAGAACGAGAAGGAAATCCTCGAGGATCTCATCATCGCGGCGCACAACGACGCCATGCAGAAAAACAGCCGCATCATGGAAGACAAGATGAAGACGGCGACGGCGGGCTTGCCGATTCCCCCTGGCATGAAGCTGTTCTGATGCGGCAGAGATGCTATCCCTTCCCTTCTCCCGCCTGCGGGAGAAGGTGGCCCGCAGGGCCGGATGAGGGCATTCTAAGTTCTGGCCCGCCCTCACCCGGCGGGCTTCGCCCGCCTCCCTCTCCCGCAGGCGGGAGAGGGATAGAGGCAGTCTGATGTCCAACGCAGTCGCAGGGCCCGAGATCGAGCGGCTGATCCAGTTGCTGGCGCGTTTGCCGGGTCTCGGCCCGCGTTCGGCCCGCCGTGCCGCGCTTCATCTGATCCGCAAGAAGGACGAATTGCTGGGTCCGCTGGGGCAGGCCATGCAGGTGGCGGCTGAAAAGATCATCATCTGCTCGACCTGCGGCAGCATCGACACGAAGGACCCCTGCGCCGTCTGCTCTGACCTCCGGCGCGACGCATCCGTGATCATCGTGGTGGAGACCGTCGCAGACCTCTGGGCGCTGGAACGCTCCGGTGCGATGCGCGCACATTACCATGTGCTGGGCGGGACGCTGTCGCCGCTGGATGGCGTGGGACCAAAGGATCTGAACCTTGAACGGCTCATCACCCGTGCGGCTGATCCGGTGGTGAAGGAAATCATCCTGGCCGTGAATGCCACGGTGGATGGCCAGACCACCGCGCATTACATTACGGACCTGTTGTCTCATCTGCCACTCAAGGTCACGCGCCTGGCGCACGGCGTGCCTGTCGGCGGCGAACTGGATTATCTCGACGAAGGCACGCTCTCCGCCGCGATCCGCCAGCGGACAGGAATGTAGGCGCTATTCGTCGTCCGGCAGCAGCGCGTGAACCCGCACCAGCCTGTCGCCCACAGTCGCCACTTGCTCCCGCATATGATGCTGCAGCCGCACCGCCGTTTCAGGGAACTCAGCCAGCACCCGCCGCATGAGATGGCGGGGGATACGGCGCACCACCGTCGGCTCCAGGACCGTGGCTGTCGCGGGACGGCGCGTCTCGGCGAAGAGCGCCGTTTCACCGATCAGCGCCGCCGGTCCATGGCTTTCGTGCGAACCCGCTCCGGCCAGCGACAACGACCCGGAAACGATGAAATAGCCGCCGTCCGAGACTTCGCCCTCGCGGAACAACACGTCGTCCTTCCGCAGGATGCGTGTATCGGACGAAAACGCGATAAGGCGCAGCGCTTCATGGTCAAACAGCGCCAGAACCGGGTTGGACCTCAACTGGGCGATTTCGGATTCAAGCGACATGCGGCGTCACCAGCTCAGGGTACAAGCTTGTAGCCACCGGCGTCGGTGACCAGGATCTTTGCCTGTCCCGGATCCTTCTCGATCTTCTGGCGCAGGCGATAGACGTGGGTTTCCAGCGTATGCGTGGTCACGGCAGCATTGTAGCCCCAGACCTCCTGCAGCAGCACATCGCGCTGCACCACGCGCTGACCCGCGCGGTAGAGATAGCGCAGGATCGAGGTTTCCTTCTCCGTCAGGCGGATCTTGCTGCCCTTTTCGGTGATCAGCATCTTGGCGCCAGGCCGGAAAACATAGGGGCCGAGATTGAACTGCGCATCCTCGCTGGCCTCGTATTGCCGCATGTGGGCGCGCACGCGGGCGAGAAGCACGGCAAAACGAAACGGTTTCGCCACATAATCATTGGCCCCGGCCTCAAGGCCCAGCACCTGATCCGCCTCGGTATCATTCGCCGTGAGCATGATGATCGGACTTTTGAAACCGTTCTTGCGCATCACGCGCACGGCTTCGCGGCCATCCATATCGGGCAGGCCGACATCCATCACCACGAGATCGACGTGGTCGCCCTTGACCGCCTGCATGCCCTCGCCAGCCGTTCCGGCCTGGATGATCGCGAACTCCTCGTGCAGCTGCATCTGCTCGGCCAGCAGCGTGCGCAGCTCGACATCATCATCCACCAGAAGAATACGCTTCACATTGCTCATGGAAATTCCGGCTCCGGCCACTCGTAACATCGACTTATCATGATAAACAGCGCTCTCCACAAGGGAAGTCCTGCCATGCTGCGCTCCGGATCGCGCCATTCCCGGTCACATCCGATCACAAATGCGACAATTCGTTACATTCTCGTGAGATCACTGCCGGGAAACCGACAGCAGGGCCGCCTGACCATCGGGAATCTCGACATGCGTTGCGCTCTTGGCAAAGGCGGCGTCACGACCCGCAAACGCGAGGGCGACGGCGCGACGCCCGTTGGTACTTTCGCCCTGCGCAAGCTCTGGTTCCGGGCTGACAAGGGCATCCACCCTGTCTGTGGCCTGCCGATGCGGGCGATCCGCCGTACCGATGGCTGGTGCGATGCTTCAAATCACCGGCGCTACAACAAGCCCGTCACCCTGCCCTTCAAACCCAGCCACGAGCGCTTGTGGCGAGACGGTCACGTCTATGACATCGTCATCGAGATCGGCTGGAACGACCACCCCGCCATACCGGGCAGGGGCAGCGCCATCTTTTTCCACCTCGCGCGTCCCGGTTACACGCCGACCGAGGGTTGCGTCGCCGTCAGCAGCCGCGATATGCGCAAACCCCTCCCTTTGCTCGGCCCCCGCACCAGAATCGATATCCGATGACACACCCATTCAAGGGCGCCCTGCTCTTCGATATCGACGGCACGC
>CAXTUM010000083.1:0-8552 GCA_964247205.1 uncultured Beijerinckiaceae bacterium | reverse complement strand
TGTTTCCGTCTTCTGACAACCGGGCCGCGCGGCGAAAGAGCAGCCTTCCCAAACTCTTCAGCGATAGCCATTCCGGCCAGCCGCCCATCCGTCTCCGCGATGCGCCATCCGCCGATGCCTGCTCCGTCTCCGATGATTCGCACGCCCGCGAGCGAGCACCGTCCCGAATCCTCGAGCACGGGTCCCCAGCAAAATTGCCTGTCGTCCCAGTGATGCTGAATGCCAAGCGACATCGAAAGATGCGTGTGCGGCACAACTCCTTCATGCAGCAGCAGAAGATCAGCCGGTATCTCCTGTGTTTCTCCACCACTCCTGTAGCGCACCACCGTCAATCGCTTGTCGCCCAGAGCCTCGACAGTCTCGGTCCGCCGGATGATCGGGACACCCGCATCCCGGATGTCAGCCAGAAACCGCAGTCCCTTGATGAGCTGACCCGCATTGGCCAGAGCGCCCGCGAGATGGGGCAAGGCCCGCCGGAGAGCGCCACGTGGCGTCGTTTCCAGAAACGCCGCGGGCTTCACGCCTGCCTTCAGGAGTTGCGTGGCATAGAGCAGCGGCAAGGGGCCTTGCCCTGCGATCACCACCTTTCCTGATGGCACATTGCCGCCGGTCTTCAGCAGGATCTGTGCTGCCCCCACAGTCATCACTCCGGGCAGCGTCCAGCCCGGGATCGGCACAGGCCGCTCGATGGCGCCGGTGGCGATAACCAGCCGTTTGGCCATGACGCGCAGGGTTATGCCAGCGCGATTCATGTACAGTGAAAAGCCGGTGCCATCAGGCAATGTTTCAACCTGCCACACTGCTGTCTCGAACCAGCGGGTAGCCGCACAGGCGCGAAACGCCGCAGTCTGCGCCGCGCCATCGCGATCATTGTCACTCTGATGCTCTCGCGTTTCGATTGATCGATGCACCTGGCCGCCCGGCGCCGCCTGTTCATCCAGCACAAGCACAGACAGACCTGCGGCGGACATCTCGATGGCAGCAGCCATCCCCGCCGGTCCCGCGCCGATAACGGCGACATCATACGCGGTCATGAACCAAGGCCCCTGCGTCCATCCTGCCGCGCGATGCGCATGCCCTGCCGTACCGGCACCAGACATGCCTGCCGGGATGCGATACCGTCGATCACCATCAGGCATTCGAAACACACGCCCATCATGCAGTAGGGTGCTCGGGGCTCGCTGCTGACAGCGCTGCGGCGGGTGAAATCCAGACCCGCGAGCAATGCCGCCGCCGCCGCGCTCTCGCCCGCATTGACCTCGACCGGTTGCCCTTCCACCAGCACCGTAACGGTTCTACGGATTGCTTCAGGCGGCTTGAGAAACATCCCTGCCTCCCCGGAAACGCTCAGGGCCGAATGCCGCGAATTCCGCCCCAAGCCGCCCTTCCAGAAGCGCCTTCGCCAGCACCCGCGCATGAACCGCCGCCAGCGTCACGCCGGAATGACAGGTGATCAGCGCTGCGCCGGGATGCGTGTCGCTCTCGGCATAAAGCGGACAGCTGTCCGGCGTCAGCACGCGCAGCCCGCTCCATGTCCGCACCAGCCGCGTGTGCTGCAGGTCAGGGAAGATATCCGTGGCATGGCGCGCCAGCTCAGTGCCCGCATCAGCCGTCGTAGACAGATCAAAGCCCGCATCTTCGTGCGTGGCGCCGATCATCACTGTGCCATCACCGGTCTGGCGGATTGTATCCCCCGCGAAGGGCAGGAAGGGCTGCATCCGCTCGGTCACGAGAATCTGCCCGCGTTCGGCGCGGATCGGCGCATCAAGCCCAACCATCGCGGCCAGATCCTTCGAACCATGTCCTGCCGCCAGAATCAGGCGCGGAGCCTCGAAACGGCCTTTCGCAGTTTCAACCCGGAAAACCCCGTTGGCTTGGCTCACAAGCTCCGCCCGTGTCTCGCGATGCATCAGCACCCCGTCCTGCTCCATCGCGACATGAAGGGCGCGCAGCAGGGCAAGCGGATCGCATTCGCCATCCTGCGGACAAAAGCTCGCACCGCTCACGCGGGGTCCCAATTGCACGCCCGGCAGCAGCGCTTCCAGTTCCGGGCGGTCCAGAACCACAATCTCCGCCGACAATGCTTCCAGCTGATTGTGTAACCTGGTGATGGACTGCCGCTTGGCGTCCAGCGCCTCATCACCCAGACAGAATGACAAGCCGCCCTTCTGGCTCAATCGCAAATCGAGCCCGGTCGCATCGGACAATCCGCCCGCGAATTCACCCCAGAGATCGGCGCTCTGGCGTGTCCAGCGGCCATAGGCCGGCATGCCGTAGCCTTTGGATTGCACCCAGATCAGGCCGAAATTGGCCCGCGCCGCACGCAAATCGCTGTCGCCGCCGTCCAGAACACAGATGCTCGCACCCCGGCCAGCCATGCCCATGGCCAGCGAAGCGCCGACAAGGCCGCCGCCGACAATGAGCACATCTGATGTGAAGGTTTTACCCATCTTCCGCCTTTTGCTTGCGACACAGGAATAAGGTCGCAGATCATGCACCTCAAAGGCAAGCTTCAGGATGGCGCAGGGCTTGCTTTGTTTTTTCCAAATCCAGATCAGGCCATTGCTTGTGCATGACACATGCGCTTGTCTTGACGGGATGGGATAACCAATCCAGCACGGAACAAACTCCGGGAGCCAGACCATGATGAAATACCGCCTTGACCGCCGCGCCGCGCTTGGAGTGCTCGGCGGCACCACCGCCTCTGTTCTCATCCCCATGCCGGGCAGCCGCGTGAATGCGCAGACACTGGACAAGGTCAGCTACCAGACAAACTGGCGGGCGCAGGCCGAGCATGGCGGCTTCTATTTTGCCGTAGCCAACGGCATCTACAAGAAATATGGCATTGATGCCGACATCCGCATGGGCGGCCCGCAGCAGAACCCCTCGCAATTACTGCTTGGCGGCCGTGTGGACATGATCATGTCCAACTCCTTCGAAGCCATCAACTATGTCAAGGAGAACATCCCCTTCCTGTGCATCGGCTCAATCTTCCAGAAGGACCCGCAGGTGCTGATCTCGCATCCCGGCGTCGGCCACGACAGCCTCGCGGCGCTGAAGGGCAAGCCAATCCTGGTGGGTGCGGCTGGCCGCACCAGCTACTGGCCGTTCCTCAAGGCAAAATTCGGCTACACCGAGGATCAGGCGCGTCCCTACACCTTCAACATGGCGCCCTTTCTGGCGGACAAGCAGATGTCGCAGCAGGGTTTTCTCTCGTCCGAGCCTTTCGCCATCGAGCAGGCCGGCGTGAAGCCCGTGATCCATCTGCTCGCGGATGCCGGGTTCGAGAACTACAACACGACGTTCAACGTCTCACGCAAGATGGTCGAGGATAAGAAGGATCTCGTGCAGCGCTTCGTCACGGCGTCGCTCGAGGGCTGGGCTGAATACATGAAGGCTGGCCCCGCCAACGAAGCCGCCAACGCCCTGATCAAGAAGGACAATCCCGATATGGGCGACGACAAGATTGCCCATGCCACGAAAATCATGAACCAGTACGGCATTGTCAGATCGGGCGATGCCCTGAAACTGGGTGTGGGCGCGATGACGGATGAGCGCTGGCTGCGCTTCTATACCCAGATGACCGAGGCAGGCGTTTTCACGGCGGGTCTCGATATCAAGAAGGCCTACAGCCTTGATTTCGTGAACAAGGGTGTCGGCGTTTGAACACAGCTGCCGCAGCCATGAAAAGCACCGCCGGGGCGTATTCTCCGGCGGAGGCCCTTGTTTCTATCCGGCAAGTCTCCAAGCAATTCGCCAATGGCACTCTGGCGGTGCGCAACGTCAATCTGGACCTGCGACAGGGCGAATTCGTGAGCCTGCTTGGACCTTCGGGCTGCGGCAAGTCCACACTGCTGCGCATGATCGCCGGGCTCAGCCAGCCCAGCGCGGGCGTGATCGACTGGCCGCTGAATCCGCATGATCCCGCAGGCCATGCCGAGCGCGACCGCGATCTTGGTTTTGTCTTTCAGGACCCGACGCTGATGCCCTGGTCCCGCGCCATCGGCAATGTCGCCATGCCGCTCATCCTCAAGGGCATGAAGAAGGCCGAGGCGCATGAACGCTCGGCCGAAATGCTGGCGCTCGTAGGCCTCAAGGGATTCGAGCAGAGTTTCCCGCGCGAGTTGTCCGGCGGCATGAAGATGCGCGTATCCATCGCCCGTGCACTGGTCACGAAACCCCGCGTGCTGCTGATGGACGAGCCCTTCGCCGCGCTCGACGAAATCACCCGCCACAGGCTGAACGACGACCTGCTGGAACTGTGGTGGAAAAGCCGCTTCACGGCGGTCTTCGTCACGCATTCCGTGTTTGAATCGGTGTATCTGTCGCAGCGTATCGTGGTGATGGCGGCGAGGCCCGGACGCATCATGGCAGACCTTGACGTCAGAGCGCCCTATCCGCGTTCCGAGACCTTCCGGACGTCCCCGACCTACGCCGATCTCTGCCGCCTGGCCTCGGACAAGCTGAAGGAGGCCATCCATGCCTGAGCGTATCCTTCCTTCTCCCGCCTGCGGGAGAAGGTGGCCCGCAGGGCCGGATGAGGGCAATATTGGCGTTTGCATGCCCTCACCCGGTTTCGCTTTGCTCCACCACCCTCTCCCGCAAGCGGGAGAGGGAAAACAGGAGTGCCTGCCATGACCGACTCCGCACTCGATTCCCGCGCGATTACGCTGCCTCACGACGGCACCGATGCCGAGTCCATGCCGGTCTTCGCGCAGGAGAAACGCTTTCTGGGCGTACCTGTCTCGACATGGCCCAACATCCTCGCACCCCTTGGCATGGGTGTCGTCTTCCTCGCGGCCTGGGAGTTCATGGTCCAGTACAAGGATATACCTTCCTATGTGCTGCCCGGACCGATCCTGATAGCAAAGACCCTTGTTGCGGACTGGGGCACACTCTCCACCTCGCTCTGGATCACGCTGCGCATCACCTTCGCGGCGCTGATCGCAGCGGTCTCCATCGGCGTGGCCCTGGCCATCATCTTCACCCAGTCGAAATGGCTGGAAAAATCGCTGCTGCCCTATGCCATCATCCTGCAGGTGACGCCGGTTGTCTCCATTGCGCCGCTCATCATCATCTGGGTCGGTGACATTAACCTGTCGCTGCTGATCTGCGCCTGGATCGTGGCCTTCTTCCCCATCCTGTCCAGCACGATCCTGGGCCTGAACTCTGTCGATCATAACTTGCTCAACCTGTTCCAGATCTATGGCGCGTCGCGCTGGCAGGGCCTGCGCTATCTGCGGCTGCCGGCCGCGCTGCCGTTTTTCCTGTCAGGCCTCAGGATAGCGGGCGGCCTCGCCCTTATTGGCGCCGTCGTCGCGGAATATGTCGCGGGTTCCGGCGGCAATGCCTCGGGGCTCGCCTACCGCATCCTGGAGGCGAGCTACCAGCTCAAGATCCCGCGCATGTTCGCGGCTCTCGTGATGATCTCGCTCACCGGAATCGCAATCTTCCTCGTCACCAGCTTTGTTTCGCATATGCTGCTCAGGCGCTGGCACGAAAGCGCGCTGAAGCGCGAAAATTGAGAGTTCTGCCATGAAAACCCTGCCGCTGCCGTTCTGGAAAGACATGACCACGGTTGATTTTTCGACCTCCGATACATCGGGCTGGATCGCGCTTCTGCCGGTCTGCGCTATCGAACAGCATGGCCCGCATCTGCCGGTGGCGACCGATACGACGATCAACGAGGGCAATGTCGCGGCGATGCTGAAGAAGCTGCCCGCCGGTCTTCCCGTGACCGTGCTGCCGACGCAGGCCATCGGCAAATCCAACGAACATATCCATTCGCCCGGCACGCTGACGCTCTCCTACGAGACGCTGGCCCGGGTCATCATCGAGATCGGCGAAAGCGTGAATCGCGCTGGCATTCGCAAGCTTGTGCTGGCCAATTCCCACGGCGGCAATATTGCCGTCCTTGATGTTGTCGCCCGTGAACTGCGGGTGCGCCACAACATGCTTGTCGTCGTTGCTAGCTGGTCGAGGCTAGGCCAGCCGCCGGGTCTCTACAGCGAGTGGGAGCAGGCCTATGGCATCCACGGCGGCGACATGGAGACCTCCGTCATGCTGGCGCTCACGCCTGCCGTTGTGAAGATGGACAAGGCGGAGAAGTTCCATTCCCTGCAGGAGCGTTTGGTGCAACAGCACAAGCTTCTGCGCGCCCATGGCACAGCGGCGTTTGGCTGGATCGCGCAGGATCTGGGACCTCACGGAACTGTTGGCGACGCTTCAATCGCGACCGTGGACAAGGGCCTCAAAACCATAGATGTCGTGACGGACAAGATGATCGAATTGCTGCAGGACGTGCACGTCTTCGATCTCGCCCTCCTCTACACGCCGAAGGCATAGCGGCGATGAACACAACCGGGCTCCAGCAATTCATCACCGACCTCGGCGACATTCCCGTCGCCACCGATCCCGGCACGGTCAAGCTGAAATCCCGCGACTTTTTCTGGTTCTCACCGATCCTGAAGCCGCTGCTCGAGGACAAGCGCGCCTTCGCCATCGTGCGTCCCCGCAACCGGGAGGAACTGGTCCGGGTCGTGGCACTCGCAGCGAAGCGCCGCATCGCGCTCACCACGCGCGGCGGCGGGACCGGCAATTACGGTCAGTGCGTGCCGCTAGACGGCGGCATCGTGCTCGACATGACAGGACTCGACCGCATCCTCGAAACGCGCCCCGGCCTCGTGAAGGTGGAAGCGGGCAAGCTGATGCTCGAGATCGACCGCGAACTGAAACCCACTGGCTGGGAACTGCGCATCTTTCCCTCCACGCGCGCGACCGCCACCATCGGCGGTTTCATCTGCGGCGGTGCGGCGGGTGCGGGCTCCATCACCTGGGGCCAGATCGGCGATGCGGGTGCCGTGCAGGGCATGACGCTGCTGTCCATGGAGGAAACACCGCGCATCATCACACTGGAAGGCCCGGATTGCATGAAGGCCGTGCATGCCTATGGCGTGAACGGCATCGTGCTGGATGTCACCATTCCAACCGCTCCGCGGCAGGACTGGGCGGAAGCCATCGTCACTTTCGATAGTCTCGTGGAGTGTGCCCGCTTCGCGCAGGTTCTGGCCGAAGACCAGATCATCGCCAAGAAGCTGATCTCGGTGCATGCGCCGGGAATTTCGCGCTACTGCAAGCGCATCCAGCCCTACACATCGGACGACAAGGCCTTCGCGATCATCATGGTTTCGGAACCACAGCTCTGGACCGTCGGCGTCCATGCCCAAACGCATGGCGGCACTCTCACATATACGCGCAGCGCTGCAAAAGCCGAAGCCGCCGCCTTCGACGGTCACGACCCGATCCCGCCGCTCTACGAGTTCTGCTGGAATCACACGACGCTGCGCGCTCTGAAAGTGGAGCCCGCGATCACCTATCTGCAGGTGCTCTTTCCCATGGGAAAAAACATCGAGGCGCTGGCTTGGGCGGAGAAGGAATTCGCGGGCGAAGTTCTCTGGCATCTCGAATTCCAGAAGCGCTACGCGGGTTTCACCAACTCCTCGCTGCCGCTCGTGAGATTCACCACGCCCGAGCGGCTGTACGAGATCATGGCGAAGCTGGAAGCCAACGGCCTCAAGGTCTCCAACCCGCATATCTACACGCTGGAGGGCACCGGCTGGAAACGCATCAAGGCCGATCAGGAAGGGCTGAAGCGCGAGGCTGATCCGCATTTTCTGCTGAATCCGGGACGGTTGCCCAGCCTTGAGAGTGCCAAAGCGATGGCGGCTGAATAGCAGATGCGCGTTCTCTATCTCTATTGCCACCCTGTCGATGACAGTTTCCATGCCGGTATCATGAAGGAAGCCGTCGCAGCCCTGAAAGCGAAGGGCCACGATGTCGATCTCTGCGATCTCTATGCCGAGGGCTTCGATCCCGTCCTCACAGCCGAGCGCCGCCGCAATTATCACGACCTGACGAAGAATCAGGAAGGGCTGGAGGATTACGTCCGGCGGCTGCATGCGGCGGAAGCGCTTGTCGTGCAGTTCCCCACGTGGTGCTTCGGCCTGCCCGCCATGCTCAAGGGCTGGTTCGACCGTATCCTGATGCCGGGCGTGTCGTTTGACCTGACAGACCCGAACAACGTCAAGCCGATGCTCACCAACATCAGGCAGGTCATCGGCATCTCGACCTATGGCCGTCCGCGCTGGGTGGCGATGTATGTGGGCGATCCGCCGCGCAAGATCATCACGCGCTATCTGCCGCGCCTGATGGAGAAGCGGGCGAAAGTTCAGTATCACGCGCTGTATCACATGAATGTCGCGACGCTGGAGAGCCGCAAGAGCTTCATTGAAAAAGTGAAGGGCGTAATGACACGGCTTTGATGCCGGATGGCAAATGTCTATGAAGGGGCCTCACGAAGGAGCCTTCTATGGACCGCATGCCGCCGATCGCCGCCGACGCAATGACGCCAGCCCAGAAGGCTGCTGAACAGCAGTTTCGCGCCAAACGCGGCGTGGAGATCGACGGTCCTTTCGTGCCGTTGCTGCGGTCACCCGGCCTGCTGGAGCCCCTGCACCAGGTCGGCATGCATTGCCTCTACAGCAACGCGCTCG
>CAXTUM010000082.1:0-8574 GCA_964247205.1 uncultured Beijerinckiaceae bacterium | reverse complement strand
GCAGGCGTGCTGCTTGGTGCGCTGCTGGCCAAAGCCGGGGTCGATGCGATCATTCTCGAGCGCAAGTCGCGGGATTATGTGCTCGCCCGCATCCGTGCCGGTGTGCTGGAACAAGGGACTGTGAACTTGCTGCGTCAGGTCGGTGTCGCCGGTCGTCTGGAACAGGAAGGTCTTGTCCATGACGGTTTTGCGCTGGGCTTCGCCAACAAGCGACTCCGGATCGATCTCGCCCAATTGACTGGCGGCAAGCATGTCACGGTCTATGGCCAGACCGAAGTGACGCGCGATCTCATGGATGCGCGCATAGCGGCCGGATTGCCCACGGTATATGATGCCGACGATGTTGAACTGCACGGTTTTGACAGTGTTTCGCCGCATGTAACCTATGAGAAGGATGGTGTGAAACACACCATTGCCTGCGATTTCATCGCGGGTTGTGATGGCTTCCACGGTGTCAGCCGCAAGAGCGTGCCGCTGGATGCGATCCGGCTGTTCGAGCGGGTCTATCCCTTTGGCTGGCTTGGTGTGCTGGCCGATGTGCCGCCCTGCTCGCACGAGCTGATCTATGCCGGGCATGATCGGGGCTTCGCGCTCTGCTCCATGCGTTCCAGCACGCGAAGCCGCTATTACATCCAGTGCCGGTCCGACGAGGATGTTGCGAAGTGGTCCGATGATGCGTTCTGGGACGAACTGCGCCGCAGGCTTGATCCTGAAGCGGCTGACAAAGTGATCACCGGACAATCCATCGAGAAATCCGTGGCACCTTTGCGCAGCTTCGTGGCGGAGCCTCTGCGGTTTGGTCGGCTGTTCCTGGCTGGCGACGCTGCCCATATCGTTCCACCAACGGGGGCCAAGGGCCTGAACCTCGCGGCGGGCGATGCTTTCTATCTTTCCGAGGCGCTGGCCGAGTTCTACCGCGACCGGTCAGAGGCGGGCATCAACCACTATTCCGCCAGGGCACTGGACAGGATCTGGAAAACAGAGCGCTTCTCATGGTCCATGACGACGCTGCTCCATCGGTTCGATCATCACACGCCGTTTGAACAGCGCATGCAGGATGCGGAATTCGCGTTTCTGGAATCATCGGTTGCAGCGCGGACAGCGCTGGCCGAGAACTATGTCGGATTGCCGCTGGTTTGAACGGATGCAGATGAGATCGATACCGCTCTGGGAGGGGCAGAAACCATGCTGATCAACCGCCGGGCATTGACCCTTGGCGCTGCCACATTCGCTGCTCTGCCTGCCCGCGCGCAACGCCTGTCGGATCAGCCCGTCACGATCATCGTGCCGTTCTCACCAGGCAGCGGGCCGGATATTCTGGCGCGCATCGTGGGCGACGAACTGCGCAACCGCTGGTCACAGGTGATCATCGCCGACAACAAGCCCGGCGCCAGCGGCAATATCGGGGCTGCGGCCGCCAGCCGTGCCACGCCGGATGGCCGCACGCTGCTGCTGTGGGTCAACACCGTGCTGATGAATGCAGCGCTGGCCCGCAACCTGCCATTCGAGCCGGTGAAGGGCTTCGAGCCCATCATCGAACTGGCGCAGGGTTCGCTGGCTCTGGCCGTACACAGCTCTGTCCCGATCAACGATGCGAAAGCACTTGTCGCGGCCTCCATCGCGAAGCCAGCGGACATTCGCTATGCTTCGCCCGGACGCGGCACGCCGCACCATCTCGCCATGGAGCTGTTCAAGCTCAGGACCGGCGCGAAGATGGATCATATCCCCTACAACGGCACGGCAGGTGCGGTGAACGATTTCATCGCGGGCCATGTCCAGGCGATGTTCATTCCCATTCACGTCGGCCTGTCCCATGCCCGCTCGGGCCTGATCCGGCTGCTGGGCGTGGGCAGCAGCAAGCGCACACCGCTTGCGCCCGATGTGCCAACACTGGCAGAACAAGGCATCAGTGACGTCGAGGTCAATCTTGGCTATGGCATCAGTGCGCCAGCAGGCACGCCCGCTGATGTGGTCGCGCGGTACAACGCTGTTTTCAACGCCATCCTGACTGACGCGCGGGTGAAAGATTTGCTGGAAAAGCAGGGGCTTGCTGCCGTGGGCGGCAGCGTGAAACAATTCGCCGACCGCATCGACGAGGAGCTGCCGCGCTGGCGTGCCGTGGTGCAGGCCGCAGGAATCACGCTCGATCAATGACAAGCGCCTTTGATACAGACGTTATCATCGTAGGCGGTGGCCCTGTCGGCCTTGGTCTGGCCATCACGCTGGGTCAGCGCGGTATCCGCTGCATTGTCGTGGAGCGCTACCTCCAGCCGCAACCGATCCCGCGTGGCCAGAACCTGACGCAGCGCACCATGGAGCATTTCCATTTCTGGGGTGCAGAAAAGAAGCTGCGGGCTGCACGCACCGTGCCGAAGGAATACGGCATTGGCGGCATGACGGCCTATGGCAGCCTGCTGGGCCAGTATCATTACGACTGGATGCAGCGGGAACTGGTGCGCCCGTTCTATTTCACCGACAATGAGCGCCTGCCGCAATATGCCACCGAAGCCGTTCTGCGCGAACGTGTGGCGCAACTTGACTCCGTCGAGGTTCTGTATGGCTGGAGCGGGACCGCGATGACGCAGACTGATGATGGCGTCTCGGTCAGCATCGCGGAACGAGATGGTCCGGGCCGCAAGACGCTGACGGCGGCCTTTGTCGTGGGTTGCGATGGCAGCCGTTCTTTCGTCCGCGAAACCGCAGGCATCACCCAGATGCGCTCCGACCACGACAGGCTGATGGTGCTGCTGGTTTTCCGCTCCACAGGCTTGCACGAGCTTCTGAAGCGTTACCCCGGCAAGTCCTTCTACTGTGTCCTGAAACCCGAACTTGCGGGCTATTGGCAGTTCTTCGGAAGGGTCGATCTGGGCACGACGTGGTTTTTTCATGCGCCTGTGCCGATGGGCACGACGAAGGATAATTTTGACTTCACCACGCTGGTCCGGAATGCGGTTGGTGAGAATTTCGATATCGATTTCCAGCACATCGGTTTCTGGGATCTGCGCTTCGCCGTTGCCGACACCTACCGCATGGGCCGGGCTTTCATCGCAGGAGATGCCGCGCACAGCCATCCGCCTTATGGCGGCTACGGCATCAATACCGGATTCGAGGATGCGGCCAATCTGGGATGGAAGCTGGCTGCGGCATTGCAGGGCTGGGGCGGGCCGGGACTGCTCGACAGCTATTCATTGGAGCGGCAACCCGTATTCGTCTCGACAGCACGGGATTTCATCGAGAAGGCGATTCATGCCGACCGGGATTTCCTGAAGGCTTTTGATCCGGCGAAGGATCTTGCCGCCTTCGAGGCGCATTGGGCCGAGCGGGGCTCCGGCGCGAAATCAGAAGTCAATGCCTTCGAGCCCAATTATGAGGGGTCACCGATTGTCGATGGACCGGCTGGCGGGGTCACAAGCGCTGCAGGCGGCCATGCGATGAGGGCACGGCCGGGACATCATCTTGCGCCGCAGGTTCTCTCCTCCGGATGCAATGTTTTCGAAGAGCTTGGCGAGGGCTTCACCCTGCTCGCGCTTGGCGCGGATGATGCGACCGTTGCGCGGTTCGAGACAGAAGCACTGGCTTTGGGACTGCCGCTGAAGATTGTCCGGGATGCTGGCGGCAAAGTGGCCGAAACCTATCAGGCTTCGCTCATACTGGTTCGCCCGGACCAATTTGTGGCGTGGATTTCTGCTGCAAGCGATATGTCGGTCCGCGGCATTCTGGAGAAAGCATCAGGAGCCTGACTGCTGGCGTCTGCTTTCTTCAGCAAGGCTCAGCGCTGAATGACGCCACCGGGTAAAGCTGCTGGAATCGGACCTTGTGCTGTCGGAGTTGAAGATCTGCGCGGACAACGGGATGAAGCGCCGACTGGCTCAGGCGCCGCAAAAGCCGTGCTATTCTGGATCACCCCTGTGAGGAAGCACACCCTGCCCGTAACATATTGTTAAGGTTAACAATCCATAACCGGAACGAATCGTCAGCACCCGGAAGTTGGATTTGCACACTTCCCGAACTCCTGTTTTCGACAAGATGGATGCGCCAGAACGCGGTCATGGAGGACTCGCGCTCGCGATCCTGGTCTGTTCGGCAATTCTGGGTGGCTGTACCGGAACGCGTGATGATTCCACGTCGTCGATAGCCGGCTGTCCGATCGAGCTGATCGCGCCGTCAACAGCCCCGCCCTGCGCGCCGTTAGCTGCATCTGCCGCATCCGATCCGGCTCCTCCGGTTGACACTCCCAAGCTGACGTCCAGCCCGGAACAGCGAGCGCCGGCCGCAACCGGATCACTGCGGCCTCCCGGGCCCTTATCCCCCCCCGGGCGGCTGCAAGACCCTCGCAGCAAGCCCGCAAAGGCTGGGTCCGTGTCGAAGCTGGCTGATGCCGTCGCGACTGCGATTCTCACCTACCCCGAGATCAAGATCAATCAGGCGCGCGTCCGCGAGGCCGGAGCGGGCATCGGTATCGCTCAGGCCGCCCTTTACCCGACTCTTGATGTGCGGGTTGCGCAAGGCGGCAACTTTTCAGGCAACTACGAAGGCAGAAGCGTCCCCTACAACGCTTCCTCGAATGCGCTTGAAGGCCGGTTTGACGGCGGGCTGATCCTGCGCCAGCTCGTCTACGACTTCGGAGCGGCCGAGGCTGATATTGATCGGGCGCGGTTGCTGCGCGATGCGGAGAAGCAGAAACTTCAGGAAAAAGTCGAGGAAATCGCTCATCGCACATCACAAACTTATCTCCGGATTATCGAGCAGCGGGCTCTCCTGTCTCTGGTTGACGAAATCATAGCAGCGCACGAGCAGCTCGCGAAGATCGTTCAGGCTCACAACGCCGAGGGCCATGGCACTGTCGCCGATGTGCAGCGTGTGAGATCGCGGCTTGTGGATGTGCGCGCCATCAGGGCCGATGTTTCGCTGCAGCTGCTGGCTGCGGAAGACCAGATGACCCGTTTCACGAGGCAACCGGCAGGTCGCCTTGCTCCGGTGCAGGACTACACCAGAAACATTCCCAAAAGCCCCGCTGCGGCCATTTCGAGGGTTCTGACGCAGAACCCGCGCCTTGGCGCCCTGATGGCAACCCGCCAGGCCACGCAGCGCGAACTTGACTCCTACCAGGCCTCCATCCTCCCGAAGATCAATCTCGAAGTGGAAACGGAGTCGAAAAATTTCCGCACTGGCCAGCTTGGCCGGACCCAAGCCGAAGGCCGGGCCATGCTCGCCATCCGGTACCGCCTGATGGATGGCGGGCTGAGTGCTGCAACGCAGGAGCAGATCGGCGCGAGGATCAACGGCGCGGAGCTTTCTTATGTCAATGAACGCGAGCAGATCGAGGCTGATATCCGGCAGGCGTATCGCGCGATCGATTCAGCCAACCGGAAATCGCGCCTCGTATCCGAGGGCGTCGACGCTTCCCGCAAGGTGAGGGAGCTGTATCTCGAACAGTTCAAGGGCGGCAAGCGGACCATTTTCGAACTGCTAGACGGACAGATGTCCTATTACACCATCCGGCGGTCCCAGATCGAAAGCCAGTTTGAGGGGCGGCGCGCAGTCTTCGACATCTTGCGGGCAACCAGTGACCTGACGCTCGCACTTTCCGGGAAGTAAGTGCGGGATTTCCAGGTCTCGTTAGCATGGCCTTAAGCCAGCCCTGCCATCGTCTGGCGCAAGTGTTTGGTTTTGATCACTGTCGGTTGCATGGGCAAGGTCAGGATCTTCTGCGTTTGTTCTGGGCTGGTGCGGATCCGATGGAATGACTGAAGCAACACCAGGGACCGACAGCAAGACAGCTGATCGAACGACCAACCTCCTTCCGGGATCTGGAGTAGCAGTGGCAGCCCTTGCTGCTGCAGGCGGATTGCTTCCGGATGTTCTTGTCATTGACCGGCCCGCCGCAGGTCAGATGAAGATCGTCGAGACCGCTGCTGCGCGGCTGCTCAAGTTCAGCTTCGATCTCTCAAGCTGCAAGATCACGGTCCTTGATGTCGACGCCATCCTGATTTTTCCGGATGGCGGCAAGATCGTGATGCCAAGTTTTGCGCTGCAGTTGGTTGTCGCCAGTCCGCCTGTGATGCAGTTCGATGCCGTTACCGTGGAGCCGCATGTCCTGCTGGCACGGGCCGGAGATATCAAGCTGCTGGACCAGGTTCCCGAATTTGCATTGTCGGACACCGCACGCCCGGACAACAAGGCGGAGGCGCCGCAGCCGACGGCGCAGATTGTTCAGGTGACGGCAACGCAGCAGTACGGCCATACCCCGGGCCCTCAGTCGAGGCCGTTCGTCATTGACGGCTCAGGCGTCGGTTCCTCGCTCAGTGAAACCAACGGGCGCTATGCAAAACGCGTCGAGAATGACGAATCGCAAGGCAGCAGCCTGAAGGGCGAAGGCGCGCTGACTGAAAACAGTCAGCAGGCGGCGACTTCCGACACCAATACAAATAAGGCGACAAGTGCGGACAACGCGGCGCCGGAGCTGACATCGCCCACCAATTTCAGGCATGAAGAAAATACCATCCTTGTCACGACGCTGACAGCAACAGATGCCGACACGGGCAGTATCCTGAGTTTTGCGGTTGTAGGCGGCCCGGATGCCGACAAATTTTCGGTCAATAGCGCCAGTGGGAAGCTCTACTTTGTTGGAAGCCCGGACTTCGAGGCACTCGGTGCTCACGACGGTTCAAACACCTATCAGATAGTCGTTGCTGTCAGTGACGGAATTGAGTCCACAACAGAAGAACTCACCATAAAGCTCGACAATATCAACGAGGCGCCTGACGGCATCGCCATCTCCGCAGCGGGTGTTGACGAAGGGACTGCGACAGGAACGGTGATCGCAACGGTCACAGGTCACGATCCGGATGCTGGATCGCACCTTTCCTACACGTTCGCTCCGGGCGGAGACGCAGGCGGGCGATTTTTCGTCGATGGAACAACGGGTATCATTTCTGTTCTTCGCGGGGATCTGATCGATTTCGAGGCGAGTCAGAGCCAGCTGGTTGTTGTGCGTACGACTGATCAGGATGGTTTGTCCGTGGACCGCGCCTTTGTGATCTCTGTCAATGACACGAACGATGCCCCTGTCATCACATCCAACGGGGGCGGCTCCTCGGCGGCCATCACGATTTCCGAAGGCATGACCGGTCTGACGAGTGTGACCGCGACCGATGCTGATTCCGGGAGCATCGTGTCGTATGCGATAACAGGCGGTTCTGACGCCGGGCACTTTGTGATCGACAGCGTGACGGGAACCTTGAGCTTCATCACGGCCATTGACTTTGAGGTCCCCGGCGATGCGAACGGCGACAACATCTACAATGTGATTGTCCAGGCGTCAGACGGTCGTGGAGGTACTGACCAGCAGGCACTGGCCATAGCAGTCGTTAATGCGAATGATCCTCCGGAAAATCTCGTTCTTTCAGCCAGCAGCGTTGCGGAAAATGCAGCCAGTGGCACCCTTGTCGGGATTTTTAGCGCTGCTGATCCGGATGCCAGTTCCAGACTGTCCTATTCCTTCGTCCCCGGCGGTGATGCTGCAGGACGCTTTGCCATCGATGCCATCACCGGCGAGCTCTCGGTTCTGGATGGAACACGGCTCGATTTCGAGAGCAGCAGGACACAGACGATTATCGTCCGCGCGACTGATCAGGGCGGCTTGTCGACGGATCGTGCGTTCATCATCCAGTTGACGGATGTGAATGAAACACCGTCGATCATCTCGGATGGAGGCGGGGCAGCAGCGGCACTCTCCATTTCCGAAGGCAACCCGCTAGCAACGCGCATTTCCGCATTCGATCCGGAAGCTGCACCCATAACCTACAGCATAACGGGCGGCGCCGATGCTGCACGCTTCACGATCAATAGCGCAACCGGAGTCGTGACGTTCATCGCCACTCCGAATTTCGAGTTGCCCGGCGATGCGGATACCGACAACGTCTACCAGTTGATCGTTCAGGCATCGGACGGAAATTCGACCGACAGCCAGGTCCTGTCGATCACTGTTGCGGATATCGGGGAAGCGCCGATCATCATTTCAAATGGCGGCGGTGATTCCACTGCTGTCGCACTTCTGGAGGGAGCGACGTTTGTCACAGCGGTGACCGCGACCGATCCTGATGCCGCATCGACACTGAGCTACAGCATCATCGGAGGCGCCGATGCATCACGCTTCGCCATCAATGCTTCGACGGGAGCACTGTCGCTCGTCACTCCGACCGATTTCGAGAACCCGACCGATGCTGACGCCAACAACCTCTATGATGTGATAGTTCAGGTAACGGATGGATTGCTGACCGATGCGCAGTCGATCCAGGTTGCGATCATCAACCAGAACGACGCGCCAATCATCGTATCGAACGGAGGTGGCGCGACAGCCGCAGTTAATGCTGTGGAGAATACGGCCTTCGTGACTACCGTCTCTGCCGTCGATCCTGACGTCAGTACGGTACTGATCTACACGATTTCCGGCGGTGCCGACGCGAGCCGTTTTACTATCAATGCAAGCACTGGCGCGCTGATGTTCATTGCGGCGCCGGACTTTGAATCGCCGTCGGACATCGGAAGCGACAATATATATGACGTGCAGAT
>CAXTUM010000081.1:0-8597 GCA_964247205.1 uncultured Beijerinckiaceae bacterium | reverse complement strand
GGCTTGCTGTCGACCAGGAAATCCATGCGGTCGCTGGCCCCATCCATGCCCTGCTCGGACAGGGGAGAATTCAGCGATGTATCGGGACCGGACAACCGGGCCGCCATCGTCGCGACATCGGTCTTGGACACGCCCACCGCAATCGCGATCTCGCTGTAGACCGCATCGAGCGAGCTATTGGAGCCTGCAGCCTGCGTGATCCGCGCGCGCAGCCTCCGCAGGTTGAAGAACAGCGCCTTCTGGGCCGAACTGGTGCCCCCGCGCACGATGGACCAGTTGCGCAGCACGTGATCCTGAATCGATGCGCGTATCCACCATGTCGCATAGGTCGAGAAGCGCACGTCCCGCTCGGGTTCAAACCGCGCCGCCGCTTCCATCAGGCCTATATGCCCTTCCTGGATGAGGTCGGGCATCGCTAGCCCGTAATTGCGGAATCGGTTGGCGATTGCGATCACAAGGCGCATGTGGGCATGGGCCAGTTTGTGGAGCGCGCGCTCGTCCTTGCGCCCGATCCAGGCGATGGCCAGATCCTTTTCTTCCTCGCGGGTCAGAAAAGGCGCATTCATCGCCGCTTTCACAAAGCCGCGCTGCACGCCAACCAGTTGAGCCATCATACCCTCCCGCACGGTCACTCATGTATTCTACGCGCAGATACGGGAATTGGATTGGCTGCGGGCAAAAGAATTCTGAAAAAAATTGACACTCACAATTGCATAAAATTCAGGCATTTCAGACCTGTAGCAGGCAACATGCTTAAAATCAGGCCTTCTTGTTGCGTCCGAAATCTGGCTCCCGCGTCTCCTGACCCATCTGGATAATGCCGCGCCGGATCGCCCGTGTGCGCGTAAAAAGATCGAACAGCTTGTCGCCCTCCCCCCAGCGGATGGCGCGCTGCAGCGAGAACAAATCCTCCTGAAACCGTCCCAGCACCTCCAGCACGGCTTCGCGGTTGTGCAGGAAGACATCGCGCCACATCGTGGGATCAGACGCTGCGATGCGGGTGAAATCGCGAAAGCCGCCGGCCGAGAACTTGATCACCTCGCCCTTGGTGACGGCCTCCAGATCATCCGCCGTGCCCACGATGTTGTAGGCGATGAGATGCGGGATGTGGCTGGTCACTGCGAGCACCAGATCGTGATGCTCCGGCGTCATGATCTCAACCTTGGAGCCAATGGCTTTCCAGAATGCCTCGACCTTTTCGACAGCCGCAGGGTCTGTGCCCTCCGGCGGCGTCAGAATGCACCACTTGCCATCGAAAAGGCTGGCAAACCCGGCATCGGGTCCGGAATGCTCGGTTCCAGCCACGGGATGTGCCGGCACGAAGTGCACGCCTTCAGGCATGTGCGGCTGCACGGCCTTGATGACCGCAGCCTTGACCGAGCCGACATCCGAGACAATAGCGCCAGCTTTCAGGCCTTTCGCCATCGCCTTCGCGACCTTGCCGTTCACGCCGACCGGGATGCAGAGAATCACCAGATCGGCATCCACCACGCCCTTCGCAGCATTGGTGACCGCAGCGTCGGCGAAACCAAGCTCCTTCACCCGCTTCGTCACCTCGGCGGAGGCATCAATGGCCGTGATATGCGCGGCAAGCTTCTTCTCCCGAACCGTGCGCGCTATGGACGAGCCGATCAGGCCCATGCCGATGATGGCGATCCGGTCAAACTGCGGTGTCATCAGCTTCAGGCGCTTTTCATGAATTCGGCCAGCGCTTTGATCACAAGGCCATTGGCCTCGGCGCTGCCGATGGTGAGCCGAAGGGCATTTGGCAGGCCATAGGCGCCAACCGCGCGCAGGATCAAACCGCGCGAGGAGAGAAAGGCATCGGCAGCCTTGGCTGTCTTTGGGCCGTTCGGCTCGAAATGCATCAGCAGGAAATTGCCGACACTGGGCGTGACGCGAATACCGAGCTTCTCGATCTCAACCGTCAGCAAGGGTAACCACCTGTCGTTGTGCTCTATTGCCGCATCGACATGGGCCTGGTCCCTCACCGCCGCCACACCCGCCGCAATGGCCGCACCATTGACGTTGAACGGGCCGCGGATGCGGTTGATAGCGTCGATGACGTGCGCGGGACCATACATCCAGCCGAGACGCAGATTGGCGAGCCCGTAGATTTTCGAAAACGTGCGCGTCATCACCACGTTATCGCAAGTCGCGACAAGCTCAAGGCCTGATGCATAGTCATTGCGCCGCACATATTCGGCATAGGCCGCGTCCAGGACCAGCATCACGTGCGGCGGCAGGGCCGCATGAAGGCGCTTCACCTCGTCGAACGGGATATAGGTCCCGGTCGGGTTGTTGGGGTTGGCGAGATAGACGATCTTGGTGCGCGGCGTGATGGCGGCGATCATCGCATCCACGTCGGTCTTGTGGTTCTTTTCCTTCGCGATGACGGGCGTGCCGCCGGCAGCCAGAATAGCAATCTTGTAGACCAGAAATCCGTATTCGCTGTAGAGGCCTTCGTCGCCCGGCCCCATGAAGGCATTGGTGATGAGCGACAGCAATTCATCCGAGCCCGAGCCGCATACGAGCCGCGTAGGATCCAGCCCGAATTTCGCGCCAATGGCATCGCGGAGTGCAGTGGACGAGCCGTCGGGATAAAGCTCCAGCTTGCCCGCCAAGGCCTTCAGTTCGGCCTGCGCCTTCGGGCTCGCGCCCAGAGGCGTCTCATTGGAAGAGAGCTTGTGGATTTTGGTTACACCGGGAGCAGCAGCGGATTTGCCCGGCACATAGGCCTCAATCTGCATAACACCGGGGCGGGGAACGGGGCGTTGAAGGGCGGCGCTCATGGAGATGGGTCCTGTAGTGAATGATGCGGATCAGGCTGTAACAGAAAACGGCGCGGTATGACCACCGATCTCGGTGTAGCGGACGGAGCCGCAGCCCATATCAGTCAGCGTGGCCGTAATGAAGCCGGGTGACAAAGTCTCGGGATGCGCGGTCAGCACTGAGAGTGCCGAATGCGTGCCACCGGTCATCACAACCTTCATGCCCAGTTTCGCCAGTTTCACCGGTGCATCCGGTTTCCAGCGCTCCACGGTGAGCGACGCGACAATGACCTCGCGCACAGCGGCTTCTGCCAGCGGCTTGGAAATCACATAGACCGGAAGACCCGCCGGATGATCCGGGCGGTCCACGAAGGGCAGACGGGCGATGATCTTGGGCGCTTTCGGCTCTTCCAGCATTCGCCACCAGGGACCAGCATCCGCCGATTGATCCAGCCGGAAAATGCCAAGATCGCCCTTCGATTCATCCACCGCCTTGATCACGGCCGCCGCACTCTCATGGGTGACAAAGGGAACCGTGAAGCCGAAATGGAACCGTGCAGTGTCACGGATCGCGGCGGCATCCCCCGTAATATCGGCATGCACGGAATGCGGGGCCTGCACATAGGTGAATGTCGAGATGATGACCCGCCAGATGCTCTCCACGGTATCGAGAGGGAGCAGCCCCTTGTGGCGCTCCACCAGCCGTCGCAGCACATCGGCTTCACGCGCAGGCCGGAAAGCCGAGCCGCTGGCTCCGGTGCCCTTCACTTCAATCAGTGTCTCGATGACCTGGCTGCGCTCCATCAGCAATTCATGCATCGCCTGATCCAGCCGGTCGATTTCGGCGCGGATATCGGCAAGGGTAGGTTTTTCAGGCAAAGGCATCGGGAAAAGCCATGGTGACAGGAGCAAATTGTCTTAGCCTCCATCACAGGCCAAGGCCAAGCCCGAAGAATCCAGTTCGATTTCCGGGCGCGCACGCTGGTTTTTCTTGCGTGTTGCACTGCGGAAGGCAATGATCCGCACAAAACTGGTCCGTATGGGAAAACAGAACGCAATGGTTGATATCCGAAAGGTTGGCGTCATCGGCGCCGGGCAGATGGGCAACGGCATCGCCCATGTCGTGGCGCTGGGCGGCCATGATGTCGTTGTGCATGACGTGAGCGCCGACCGCATCGAGGCAGGCCTCGCCACCATCACCGGCAATCTCGCCCGCCAGGTCCAGAAGGGACTGATCGACGACAGCGCCCGGAAGGCAGCTCTTGACCGCATTTCGAGCGGCACAGCGCAGGACGTGCTTTCTGATTGTGATCTCGTGGTTGAAGCCGCGACCGAGAACGAAGAGGTCAAGAAAAAGATCTACGCCGGTGTCTGCAAGGTGCTGAAGCCCACCGCCATCCTTGCCACCAACACCTCATCCATCTCGATCACACGGCTGGCCTCGGCCACGGACAGGCCAGAGCGCTTCATCGGCATTCATTTCATGAATCCGGTGCCCCTGATGCAGCTTGTGGAGGTTATCCGCGGCATTGCCACCGATGACGCAACCTACAAGACCTCGCGCGATTTCGTCACGTCGCTGGGCAAGACCGTCACACTGTCCGAGGATTTTCCGGCCTTTATCGTCAACCGCATCCTGCTGCCGATGATCAACGAGGCAGTCTATACGCTCTATGAAGGCGTGGGCTCCGTCGATGCCATCGACACGGCCATGCGCATGGGGGCCAACCATCCGATGGGGCCGCTGCAGCTTGCGGATTTCATAGGCCTCGATACCTGCCTGTCCGTCATGCAGGTGCTGCACGAGGGATTGTCCGATTCGAAGTATCGGCCATGTCCACTGCTGGTGAAATATGTCGAGGCGGGCTGGCTGGGCCGCAAGACCAAGCGCGGCTTCTATGATTATCGCGGCGAAAAACCGGTTCCGACGCGGTAAGACTGACTGCTGATGACAGACGCTCCCCTCCCACGCCTCATCTATTTCGCCGACACGATGTGCTCGTGGTGCTACGGTTTCGCGCCGGAGATGAACCGTGTTGTGCTGGCCATGGGCGAGCGCGTCGAATTGATCCTGCAGTCCGGCGGCCTGCGCCCATTCGGCACCGAAGTGCTGACCGATGGCGAGAAACCCCGCTTTCGCGGCTATCGCGAGCGGGTGGCGGAGGCGACCGGCCAGCCCTTCGATTGGGCATTCTTCGACCGCGAAGGCTACGTGATGGACACGGAGCCCGCGTCCCGCGCCGTCGTCACGATGCGTACGGTGAACATCGGCGCGGCCTATGCCTACATGCACGCGATCCAGCGGGCCTATTTCGCGGTCAATGAGGATATCCGCAAGACCGAAGTGCTCGCGGCCTATGCCGGACAATTCGACGTGGACCCGGCTGAGTTCACGCAAGCCTTCGAGTCCGACGCGATGAAACAGGCCACCCTGCAGGATTTTGCGCTGGCCCAGCGCTTTCAGGTCACGGGCTATCCGACGCTGGTGCTGCTGAAGGACCGGGGCGCGTACCAGGTGGGTCATGGTTATGCGAAGGCGGAAGCAGTGATCGCGAACATTGATCGGGCGCTGGCGCATGTGCCCGAGGCTGCGGCTGGCTAAAGCCACCATGCACCGCAAACCATCCGCTTTCCGTTCTCCATTCCTCAAGCGTCTCTGGACCGACGAGGATGCGCTGGCGCAACGCGAGGGTTATCCTTTCGATCTGCCGCTGGTGCGCAAGGGCGGCGTCGAGATCGATTTTGACCGTGCGGTGACAGTGATTGTCGGCGAGAACGGTACGGGAAAATCGACAATCCTTGAGGCTATCGCCGAGATAGCGGGTTTCGGGAAAATGGGTGGCACGCGCAATGCGCGGAATGCGGACTGGACAGAGGAAAAGTATGTTGATGCGGAGGCGGAAACTGCCTTCTCACCGACCGCTACGGCACGGATGATCAGAAAATCCCGAGCGGAGGAAAATCTTTCAAGCGTCCTGCGCTTGGCGTGGCTTCCGAAGGTGACCAGCGGCTTCTTCTTCCGAGCAGAGACGTTTCATCGCCTCGCAAGATACATGGATGAAGTAGCTGCGTTTGATCTCGCGCCAACGCAAGGGCCCGAACACCTCAAGATGTCTCACGCCGAGGGCTTTCTTGATTTCTTCGAATCCCGCTTCTCCGGCCCCTTCAACAAACCGAATCTCTTCATCTTCGACGAACCCGAATCCGCCCTCTCCCCCCGCCGCCAGATCGACTTCCTCAAGATGATCCGCAAACTGGAAGACACTGGCCTCTGCCAGATGATCATTGCCACCCATTCACCCGTGCTGATGGCCTATCCGCAGGCGCAATTGTTGCGGCTCTCGCGCGGCTCCATTGATCCCTGTTCTGTAGAACAGACCGATCATTTCCGTTTCCTGCGGGAGTTTTATCAGGACCCGGCAGGCTTCATCGATGCCACAATGAATGATTGAGCCCTACCGCTCCACCCGCGTCCAGCCCTCCGGCCCTAGCCGCTCCTGCGGCTTGAAGCGGCCCTTGTAGTCCATCTTCTGCGAGCCCTGCACCCAGTAGCCGAGGTAGAGGTACTTCAAACCCAGGCTCTTCGCCCGGGCGATCTGGTCGAGGATCATCAATGTACCCAGTGAGCGCTCCTCTTCATCCGGCTCGAAGAAGGAATAGACCATCGACAAGCCGCCCGAGAGAATATCGGTCAGCGAAACCGCAATCAGCGGCCCCTGCCCCCGGCCGTTGATGGCGGTGTCTGGTCCCCGGCGGCGGTATTCCACCACCGATGTCTCGACATGGCTGTCTTCCACCATCATGGCGAAATCGAGCACGGTCATGTCGGCCATGCCGCCTTCGCCGTGTCGTGCGTCGAGATAGCCCCTGAACAGCGAATAATGCTCCGATGTCGGCTTGTTCACCTTCATCTCGCCCACGAGATCGGCATTCAGCTTCATCACCCGCTTCATGTTGGCGCTCGGGCGGAAATCGTTGACGACGACGCGCACCGAGACACAGGCGCGGCAGCCTTCGCAGGCCGGGCGGTAGGCGATGGTCTGGCTGCGGCGGAAACCGCCTTGCGTCAGCACGTCGTTGAGGTCGCGCGCGCGCCGCCCCACGAGATGGGTGAACACCTTGCGCTCGGTCTGCCCCGGCAGATAGGGGCAGGGCGTCGGCGAGGTCAGATAGAACTGCGGCGTATCGCGGGGTAACTGGCTCAATGGTCAGGCCTGTTCGAAGCAGCGTCGCAAAAGAAGATAGCATCGCTGGCGCGCGGCACAATGGGTGTGTTCAGCCCATCGCATAATCGTCCACGGCGAAGGACCGCATCACGGCCTCCACGAACGAGGCCCGTTGCTCCGGCATCACCAGCCCGCGGGGCTCGAACAGATGCTGCTCAAGAAAAAACTGCGTGAGCCGGAAGGCATCCTGCACAGCCTCCGGCCCCATGTTGCTGCCCGCCCTCCCCGCCACGAAAGCGGGCAGCGGCAGCAATTTGCCGTGATAGGGCAATCCGGCCTCGCGGCTGACGGCGCGGCCCGATTTGGGCGAGACATAGACCAGATCGTCCTTCACGCCGGTGACAGCACAGGCCGACAGATCAAGGCCGAAACCCAGCGCCGCCAGCATCGCCACCTCGAAACGCGCCACCAGCGGGGCCGCAACCTGCGGATGATCGAGATGATCGAGGATGACAGTGAACGCCGCATGCAGGCCCTCCTGCGCATAGCGCTCGGGCAGCAGCCGCAGCAGGCTTGCAAGATAGCCCAAGGCATAAAGCGCCGCCGCGCTGTCCATCAATGCACCCGCGCGCAGCACATCGCCCTCCACGCTGTATTGCCCGAGTTGCTCCTCGATCCGCGCGGTCCATGTCACGCCGACCGTGTTGCCGGCCTGCAAAACAGCGGCGTTCCGCTTGCCGCGCCCGCCCCGCACCATGCCCAGATGCCGCCCGTGCTGCGCCGTCATCAGTTCCAGGATCACCCCCGTCTCGCCATGGCGGCGGGTGCCCAGAACGATCCCTGAATCAGTCCATTGCATGGGGATGGGATAGCATGGATCGGCCTGGCGGACAGAATACGCGAGGACATCGAAATTAGCGCTTGATTAGTTTGATATCATACCATATAGTTAGATATCGAACTTAAGGAGATCTCCGATGTCCATTTCTCGTCGTTCCATGATCCTTGCTGCCGGAGGAGCAGGCCTCGCCCTTGTCGGCGGCCTCGCCGGCTACCGCGTCACGCGCCTGCCGGACAAGGCCTTGCGCCCTTGGCAAGACGCCGGTGCAGCCATCACCGATCCGCGTCTGTTCGCTTTCAGCCACGCAATCCTCGCGCCCAATCCCCACAATTTGCAGCCGTGGCTTATCCGGCTGACGGGCATGGATCGCGCGGAAATTTTCTATGATCGCGACAGGGCATTGCCTGAGACAGACCCGTTCGACCGCCAGATCACCATCGGCTTCGGCGGGTTTCTGGAGATTGCCCGGATCGCGGCTGCGGAAAGGGGTTATCGCGTCGAGACCAATCTGTTTCCCGAAGGTGAGCCTGAGCCAAAGCTCGACGGGCGACCCATAGCACACATGACCTTCATCCGGGATGCCGCCACCACAAAAGACCCGCTTTTTGGCCTCATCACAAGGCGCAGGACCAGCAAGGAACCCTATGACATGGCCAGACCGGTCAGCCCTGCCAAGGTGCAGGAACTGCTGGCGCTGGCAGGTGCAGAGGGCTTTCAGCATGCCACCGCAGGGCAACCTGTTGAACAGTTCCGGAAACTCATCCTTGCATCAGCAGACCGCGAATTCGCGACCACTCGAACATGGATGGAGAGCGTCAG
>CAXTUM010000080.1:0-8612 GCA_964247205.1 uncultured Beijerinckiaceae bacterium | reverse complement strand
CTCGCGTGCCTTCAGCGCATGCCACATATTGTCGGCAACAACCGCGACACCGCGCGGTATCTGCACCACATCGACAACGCCCGCCATGCCCTTCGCCTTGCTGGCATCGAAGGATTTCACCGCTGCGCCAAACAGCGGCGGATGGATCATGACGGCTGTCAGCAGGCCGGGCAGCTTCACATCGATGGTGAAATCCTGCTTGCCCGTGGATTTGGCGAGGCTGTCAAACTTGCCGACGGCGTCGCGGTTCTTGCCAATATAAATCCAGTCCTTCGCGTCGCGCAGCGTCACATTGGCCGGAATCGCTTGCACGGATGCCTTTTCAGCCATCGCGCCGAAAGTCGCCTGCTTCGAGCCGTGCCGAAGAACACCGCGCTCGACGTTGATCTCGGACGCTTTCACGTTCCAGTCGCTGGCAGCCGCCTGCACCAGCATCTCGCGGGCCGCAGCACCCGCCTGGCGATAGCGGTCGAACGATGAGGCCATGCCTGTCGAACCGCCGGTGCCCTGGATGGAGCCGCCCCACAGGATATTGCCGAACGCCTTCGGGTTGCCCGCGCCGCCCTCGACCCTGATCTGCGACCAGTCGGCCCGAAGCTCCTCGTTCACCAGCGTGGCAAGACCGTGATAGATGCCCTGCCCCATATCCATATGGGCCGACAGCACAGTGACGCTGTTGTCAGCGCCGATTCGCACATACTCCGTGAGTTGCCGTGCGCCCGCGACAGCACTCTGCGCTGCGGCACCCACAGGCTTGAAGCCGACGACCAGCGCGCCTGAAACGGCGGCAGAGCCAAGGACGAAGCCGCGGCGAGACGGTTTTGCTTTGGTCAGCACATCTTGAGCGAGAAAGTCCATTGTTCGTGCAAGCATGATCGTGATCCCTTCAGGCCAATGACTTGGCGGCTTCGTGCACCGCGCCGCGAATCCGCTGATATGTGGCGCAACGGCAGATATTTCCCGTCATCGCGGCATCGATATCGGCGTCGCTTGGCTTCCTGTTGTCATTGAGCAGCGCAATGGCCGCCATGACCTGCCCGGACTGGCAGTAGCCGCATTGCGGCACATCCAGGCTGACCCAAGCCTTCTGCACGGCATCGGCCACGCGGCCCGATGCGCCCTCGATTGTTGTAACGGTTTTTCCCGCGACATCAGACATGGCTGTCTGGCAGGAGCGGGTCGGCTGGCCATCGACCCAGACGGTGCAGGCCCCGCAGAGCGCCTGCCCGCAACCGAATTTCGTGCCGGTGAGACCGATGACATCGCGGATGGCCCACAGAAGCGGCATGTCGGCTTCGACATTCACGTCCTGCGCCTGTCCGTTCAAGGTGAAGCGGATCATGAGCATACCTCAGGATTGGATATGGAGCGCCGGGGTTCGTGACGGAACAAGGCGCAGACAGCACACTGTGCGCCGTCATAACCAAAGCTATGAATTTTTGCGGCAGCTTCAAGGCGGGATTCGGCAGAAAACGTCTTCTTGCACCCGTCTGAATGTCGCGACATGGCGTAGCCTGATGGAGTGGGGTTGATTATGTTCATTATTTGATCTTTATATGTTTTATATATATTCCGATTTCAAGGCTCCCTCATGCTCTCTCACGCCGATGATGCAGCCGGCCTTCGCTGGCTGTTTCTCGATCTCAACAGCTATTTCGCCAGCGTCGAGCAGCAGGCGAACCCTGCCTTGCGCGGGCGTCCTGTGATCGTCATTCCGGTCGATTCACCCTACACCTCCGCAATTGCCGCAAGCTATGAGGCCAAGGCGCTTGGCATCCGCACGGGCACCTCCGTGCTGGAAGCGCGGCAGAAATGCCCGGATGTACGGGTCGTGCTGGCCCGCCACGACACCTATGTCGATTACCACCACCGCATCATCCGCGAGATCGAGAGCCACCTGCATGTCACCAAGGTGTGCTCGATCGACGAGGTCGCCTGCGCTTTGATGGGCCGCGAGCGCCGGATCAGCGACGCCCTTGAGCTGGCCGCCGCCGTCCAGCGCGGCATCCTGCGCAATGTGGGCGAATGCCTCACGTCGTCGGTTGGCCTCGCTCCCAGCCGGTTGCTGGCAAAAACCGCGAGCGACATGAAAAAACCGCGCGGCCTCACCCTCATCGCCCTGAACGGCCTTCCCGGGCCGCTGCTCGATCTGAAACTGACCGATATCGCAGGCATCGCCAGAGGCATCGAGCGGAGGCTCGCCAGCTGCGGAATCAACACAGTGGAAGCCTTCTGGAATTTGTCGCCGGGCAGGGCCAGAGCGGTCTGGGGCAGCATAGAGGGTGAACGCTTCTGGTATGGCCTGCACGGCATCGATCCGCCGGAGATTGAAACCCAGCGCGGCTCCATCAGCCACAGCCATGTCCTGGCGCCCGAACTGCGCCCGCCCGCCATGGCATGGCAGGTCGCCCGCCAACTGCTGGTCAAGGCTGCAGCGCGGATGCGCCATATCGGCTACCGGGCCTCCGTTCTCTCGCTTGGCCTGCGGCTGGAGACACGGGAGTCATGGGGCGACGACATGCTGTTTCCGGCGACGGACAACACTTTCGCCCTGCTGCGGCATCTCGACCGCCTCTGGAGCGGCAAGCCCGTGGATTTTGCCGCAAACCCGATCAAGAAAGTCGGCGTGGTGCTGCAAAGGCTCACGCCTCTGCACGGCGGCATGCAAGACCTGTTCGAGGAAGAACTGGCGCTAAAGGAGGACCATCGGGAACTGGCGCTGTCAAAGGCCCTGGACCGCCTCAACCAGCGCTACGGCAGGGGCACAGTCCTGATTGGCCCGCCACACCGCATGCCGCAGTTTGTCGGCGCGAAGATCGCCTTCAACCGCATCCCGGAGCAGCAGGATTTCAGCAATTGAGAAGATATCAGCGCGCTGCCGCCGCGAAGGCGTACACACCCGCTGGCACCTTGATCTCATCATCCACGAATGGCCGAGGCGCAGCAGCGCCAGATCCAATCCTGAGCTGCTGGTTGGCCAGCCGGTTCATCAGCTTCATGTCACGCAGGTCGATCTTGAATGCCACATCCACCCAGGTCCGGGCGATAGTCTCAAGCTCAACGAGCGTCGGTCCATGCGCCAGCGCCAGCGCATACCGTGTCGCCATGCGGCCATGGAAGCCCTGCGCCAGTGTCGTATTGACCCGGTGCGCGGTAGCCATGCCCAGCCCCAGCGGCGGAAGTTCATCGATCATCCGCACGTCATAGGCTTCCTGCAGGTCGATGGCGTCGCCGGTTTCCACCATGCGCCGCACGAGGGCGCCGGGTGCACGGCGGCTGAGATAGCTGATCGCGCCCATACCGGGGAACATCCCGAACTTGATTTCCGGCAATTGCAGCGTGCTGCCGCGCTCGGCGATGATGGTCTGGCAACAGGCCGCGCCTTCAAGGCCGCCGCCCATGGCCTGGCCGGAAATCACGGATGTCGTTGCAACGGTTCCCTCGAACCCGGTGTGGAAGACATGACCGACGCGCACGCAGTCCAGCGCATAGGTCTCAAGCTGCTCGCGATCCCCCTGCATGATACAGGAAACGAAGAAATCCAGATCGCCGCCGAGCGAAAACACACCCTGCCAGTCGCTGGCCAGGATCATGTGGCGCACGGAATCGGGAGAGCGTTGGTTGAGGTCCCTGATCCACAGCGAAGCCGTGTGCAAACCATCCAGAACAGCCCGTGTCACACAGGGGCGCGGAGTGGGGCAGAGGGTCAACACAACAGTTTTGATATCAGGCAGATATTCGACACGCACGTGCTGAGAAGCATAGTTTCCCGGCAAAGCCAGCCCACCAACAGCCATTCGTCAGCCTCTCTTATTTGTTAAAGAGAGATTAACGTTTTATTAGGGAAAAGGCCAGTTCATTAACGAATGGTAAACTGGATTTAGGAAAACAAGGTTAAGCCGCGCGATTTTCTTCAAATTTACCTAAAATTTTACTGAGTATTTCGGCAGCGGGAAGTGGCTTGCTGAACAGATATCCCTGCATCTCGCTGACGCCATGGGCAGCAGCGATCCGCGCCTGCGCTTCGGTCTCCACGCCCTCCAGCAGCAGCTTGCTGCCGGTGGCCGCAGCGATGTTGGCAAGGGCTGAAATCGTGGCGCGCGAGGTCCTGTCCGTTTCGATGGAGCGCGCAAAGGCCTTGTCGAGCTTGATCTTGTCGAAGCGGTAATTCTGCACGTAGGCGAGCGATGAATAGCCGGTGCCGAAATCGTCGAGGCTGACGGAAATATCCATGGCCCGGAACGACTCGATCAGCTCCAGCATGCCCTCGGCATCTTCGATCAGCACGGATTCCGTCACTTCCAGATCCAGCCGGCGCGCCGCCAGGCCGCTTGCCGACAGGGCGAGCCAGATATCGGTGAACAGCGCATCACGTTTCTTGAACTGCAGCGTGGAGACGTTGACGCTGACCTTGACATGGTCCGGCCAGTTCATCGCCTCCCGGCATGCCGCCATGAGAACAAAGCGCCCGAGATCCTCGATCATGCCGGTGCTCTCGGCGATCGGGATGAACACGTCGGGCGAGACGTCTCCGAATTCCGGATGGTTCCAGCGCGCCAGTGCCTCGAATGCCACCACGCGACGGTCATCGGCCGCCACGATGGGCTGGAAGACGAGATTGAGCGCCCCGTCCTTGAGCGCCTGGGCAAGATCCGTCTCCAGCCGACGCTGCCTGGCAAGCTTCTGGGCCATCGTCGCATCAAACAGGTCAAAGCCGTTGCGGCCCTTGCCCTTCTGGGCATAGAGCGCGATATCGGCGGCCTTCATCAGGTCGGAAGCGGTCTGGCCATGTTCGGGGCCGCAGGCGACGCCGATGGACACGGTGGTGTGGCAGACATGGCCGCCGATTCGCATGGGGCGGGCAATTGCCTTGACGATGCGGCTCGCCACAACAAGACACTCCTTGCTGGACATATCAGGGAGCACCACGACAAATTCGTCACCGCCGAGCCGGCCCATACAGGCCTCTGGAGGCAGCAGTGCGCGCAGGCGCTCGCCCACCTTGATCAGCAGCTTGTCACCGGCATCGTGTCCCAGCGTGTCATTGATCTGCTTGAACTTGTCGAGATCAAGCAGCAGGAGACCAACCTGGGCCTCCCCCTGCCCGATCCGGCCTGCGCCTGTCAGCGCGCCGGACAAAGCGGTCAGGATCGTCGCACGGTTGGCCAGTCCCGTGAGCGTGTCGAATTTAGCCATCCGCTCGACGTCCGCTGCAGCCCGCGTCTGTTCCGTAACATCATCGATCGTCAGGATCTGATCGCCGGAGGGTGCGATGCCGACCTTGAGGAGGAGGACATTGCCTTTGTCCGTCATGAATTTCACGACCAGATTGCCATTCCCGTGCAGGCAGGTCTGGATCTGGCCGATTTCGGCATGGTGCAGCGTACCGCGCGCCAGCGCCGACAGCAGGATTTCGTGCAGCCGCATGAAGCTGGTTTCAGGCAAGTCCAGCAGTTGGCGGAAGCGCTGGTTGATGATGCTGACCTTGCCCTGCGCATCAATCATGCAAAGCCCGCTCATCATGTGCGTGATGGCGTTGTCGAGCCGGCCGTTGACCTCGCCTACGTCGCGCTCGGTGATGAAGGCGCGTGACACGATCTCGTTCAGCGTCCGCACTATCTTTCCAAGCGTCGCCATATAGATCACCAGCAGGATCGCCAGTCCGAAATTGGTCCCGGCGGGCTGCATGAACAGATAGACCGTCGGCGGCAGGCAGCTCGCGCCAACCTGCCCCAGAGCGACAAAAGGCCGGCCGGCGTTGCGTCCGGCAATACCGCCAGCATAACCGACAACCGCCGCAATCGTGATCGTTCTGAGGCTTTCGGTCTGCGGGTCCGCGAAGACCATGATGGCCAAGACGCCGATCAGGGCGGCGAAGCTGAGCGCTCCGGCAGCATACCAGACCTCCCAGATCCGCGTAACGCGGTAGCTTTTGTGCGGCCCGGCATGGTGACGCCGATAGCGCAGAATGCTCACAGTCCTGATGGCGCCGACAACGCCCATCAGGAACATCATGCCCAGGAAGCCATTGTCGGGATCAGCCTCGTGACAGAACCAGACAAGCGCCATGATGCCGGCAACACCGCCCAGCACGGACCCGATATCCGAATGAAGATGGTCGATCAGCGCTGTGTAGACGCGTTTGTCCCGCGCATGAATATCCGCAGGCCGCCGGAAGAGGCGCTGCAGCATATGGTGAAACAGACGTGTGATGAACACGGGTATGCAGAACCGGAAAGAGGAATTTACAACCGCACTATGGTGAGAGAATCATAAAAAACCGTTGCGGCTAACGGGGCAATACAACTTAAAATTGTTAGTTCGTGCTGCTGCTGTCACGGGGATGGCGCAAGCGCCAGTCGCGCGGCCGTTCGAACTCCCCGGCCCAGAGACCGCGATAGGCAGCCTTTGCCTCTGCTTCCTCCGACTGGTAACTGCCAAACGACACGGCTTGCCCGTCCCGGACCATTGCGGCGTTGATGTCAACGCCGCGCACCCGGCAGACCACAAGCAGACGGCTGTAACGGTCCCGCTCACCGCCGATGCAGGTCGTGAGGCCGCTGGTCAGGAGCTTGCGCAAGGCTGCTCGCGCTTCCCGGCCGCAGGCTGTCTCGCGCCCCGAAACACGGCAAGTCTGGAACAATTCGGGCGCGTCCAGGCCTTTCAGGCGCAAATCCTCGCCATTCAGGCGAATACTGTCACCATCGACAGCCTCGGCAGCACCGGTGATATCGCGCTGGGGTACGCCGTGCAGAGCATAGAGCAGCGCTCCGGACGCCACCAGAATTGAAATGGATGCAATCAGGGTGCTGCGGCGGCGCTCCTGCATGAACAACCCTCTCGCCATTCATCGTCGGTGAATGAAATTATTATCGGATAGGCCCGGGATTCTCTCAATATGTCAGGATCGCTTTAACGATATGCTGGCATGCTGTCGCCTGCGCGGTTGTGTTCCGGCCGCGTTGCAGGGCCGCGTACTCGTCGATGACTCAACTGACCGCAGATCTTGTGGATCGCCGAAAGGCTTCGGAAGACAGACGCTTGTCCGAGCGCCTGGGCCGCAAAACCGCGATTCAATCGGCCCGCGAGAAACTGACCTCGACGACGGGCCTTGACCGCGCCTTCGAATTCGAGACGCTGCGTCTGTTCGCACAGGGCAAATCCACGTCCTGTATCATGCTGGCCATCTACACAGTGCTGATCGCCACGGGCCTGCTGGTGTGGGTGCCTGCGGTCATCGCAATCATCTGGTCCGCTATTGCGATCAGCGCGATGGTGTTGGGAACTCTGGCTTCACAGCGCTTTCTCAACAACCCCGGTGAAGAAGGCACGACTGCATGGCAGAAGCGCTTTACCGCGATTTCGGCTTTCGAAAGCACGATCTGGTCGTCGATAGTTGTGGTGACAATCCTGTCGGAAAGCGACTTCCTGCGGATTTATCTGCTGGTTGGCCTGCTGATCTACGGCAGCGCCGTCAGCATCATCGCCTCGAGCATCCGCCAGGCCATCTACGCCTGCCTGATGCCATTGATCGGCGGCATCGCCTTCATCGCGACCTTTGCCACCGAAACCGGAAGCATGATGCTTTCCGGCCTGTCCGTGGGCGCCATGGTCTTCTATCTCCTGCTCGCCATTCGCGCCCATGACATGACGCTGCAGACAATGGGTGTGCGCGCCGAGAAGGAAGAGCTTTTCGCCGAACTGGAAGAAGCCAACGCCAAGCACGATGAAGCGCGTCGCCGCGCCGAGGAAGCCAATCTGGCGAAATCGCGGTTTCTCGCCACGATGAGCCACGAGTTGCGCACGCCGCTCAATGCCATTCTGGGCTTTTCAGAAGTGATGCAGAGCGAACTGTTCGGGCCCCATTCCGTCGAGCAGTACAAGGAATACTCGACCGATATCCATTCCTCCGGCGAGCACCTGCTCAACATCATCAACGAGATTCTCGACCTTTCCCGCATTGAGGCGGGACGCTACGAGTTGCAGGAAGAAGCCGTCGATCTCTCGGCAACCGCTGATGATTGCCGTCACATGCTCGATCTGAGGGCGCGCACCAAATCCATCACGCTGAAGACGGCGCTGGAGTCCGGCTTGCCAAAAATCTGGGCTGACGAGCGTGCCGTCCGCCAGATCATCATCAATCTGCTGGCCAATGGCATCAAGTTCACGCCGCAGGGCGGCGAGGTGACAATCAAGGTGGGCTGGACCGCGAACGGCGGCCAGTACATCTCGATCAAAGACACCGGGCCCGGCATCCCCGAAGAGGAACTGCCGACCGTGCTCGAAACCTTCGGGCGCGGCACCATGGCCATCAAGACGGCGGAACAGGGAACCGGGCTCGGCCTCCCCATCGTCAAGGGTCTCGTCGATCTCCACGGCGGCCAGTTCCACCTGCGATCAAAGCTGCGCGAGGGCACGGAAGTCATCGTGATATTCCCGACGGCCCGCGTGATGGAAACAATCGCCGCCGTCGACAAAGACGTGGCCTAGGCTTTCCCGGACACTTTGGCTTTCCCGGACACTTTCGCCTGATCGAACGTCGCCATGTCATTGTGGCAGGCCACTGCAGCCTTGACGACAGACACGGCCAGCGCCGCGCCGCTCCCCTCCCC
>CAXTUM010000079.1:0-8682 GCA_964247205.1 uncultured Beijerinckiaceae bacterium | reverse complement strand
GTAGTCGAGAATCTGGCCTGACCGTGTGTTTTCAACGCGGTAAGCCACTTTCTTCACAGGCGAGTAGAGGCTGTCGATCGGGATCATGCCGATCGGCGAATCTTCCGTACGGTTCTTGTCGGCGGGCACATAGCCCTTGCCGGTGTTGACAACCATTTCCATGCGGATGTCCGCACCTTCGTCCAGCGTGCAGAGCACGAGGCCGGGGTTGAGGATCTGGATGTCGCCGACGACGGCAATATCACCCGCCGTGACCACGCCGGGGCCTGACTTGCGAAGGGTGACGCGCTTGGGTCCGTCGCCCTGCATCTTGATCGCGATGTCCTTCACGTTCAGGACAAGGTCCGTCACATCCTCGCGAACACCGGGGATCGACGAGAATTCATGCAACACACCGTCAATCTGCAGGCCGGACACAGCGGCTCCCTGCAATGATGACAAAAGCACGCGCCGCAGCGCGTTACCAAGTGTCAAGCCAAAGCCGCGTTCCAGCGGTTCAGCCACAACGGTCGCCATACGCCCCGGGTCATCGCCTTTGATGACATTGAGCTTCTGGGGCTTGATCAGTTCCTGCCAGTTCTTCTGGATCACGGTTGTCGTTCCTGATGTTTGTTGACGGCCGCCCGAAAAGGGAACCCGCCGAAGCCTTCGATTGAATCAGATGAATGAAATGAGACGCTTTCTACGAAATGCGAACCGGAAACTCAGACGCGGCGGCGCTTGCGCGGGCGGCAGCCATTGTGCGCGATGGGCGTGACATCGCGGATCGATGTAACGGTCAGACCCGAGGCCGAAAGAGCGCGAAGGGCCGACTCACGGCCCGAACCTGGACCAGTCACTTCGACCTCAACCGTGCGGACGCCGTGTTCGGCAGCTTTGCGGGATGCGTCTTCCGCCGCGACCTGCGCCGCATATGGCGTCGACTTACGTGAGCCCTTGAAGCCCATCATTCCGGATGACGACCACGAGATCGTGTTGCCCTGGGCATCGGTGATGGTGATCATGGTGTTGTTGAACGACGCGTTCACATGCACAACGCCGGACGAAATATTCTTGCGTTCGCGGCGGCGGACGCGTTGGGCTTCTTTTGCCATTGTCTCTCTCCTTCAGGCGCGCCCGTCATTCCAGGCGCTCGGGATGTTTCAGGTGGGCACTGCGGACCGGAGCAAGGCTGCCGGCACGCAATCGTTATCATTCAGCCAGACGCTCTGGCCGGTCTGAAACCGGCCATGGCGTCTTGCGACAGTTACTTCTTCTTGCCGGCGATCGCCTTTGGCTTGCCCTTGCGGGTGCGGGCGTTGGTGTGCGTGCGCTGGCCGCGAACCGGAAGGCCGCGACGATGGCGAATGCCGCGATAGCAGCCCAGGTCCATCAGACGCTTGATATTCATGGATGTTTCGCGGCGCAGGTCGCCTTCCACCATGTGATCGCGGTCAATCGTCTCGCGGATCTGCAGGATCTCGGCATCAGTCAATTGGTTGACGCGCTTGGCGTGGTCCAAACCGATCTTGTTGCAGATCTCGACGGCATTCATTGGTCCGATGCCGTGGATATAACGAAGGGCGATGACGACGCGCTTGTTCGTCGGGATATTGACGCCTGCAATACGGGCCATAAGTCTCTCGTGCTCCATGTAGGCCTGAAACAGTTCAGGCGGTGTGTCCTGTCCGGGCGCCGGTGGAGTTCCGGCCCTTGCCCGGAGACAAACAGAAGACCATGCTCAAAAGAGCCTGCTCCGCGCATTTGTCCGGAAGAAGGGGTGCGTTAGCCGATGAAGCAAAGTTCGTCAACCACGATTCACCAGAAAAGACAGCTAAATCCGGGAGATATCGCTCACTGCGCCAGAATGCGGTCAATGGCCGCCGTAACCCGCTCAATCGGCTGCATGCCATCCACGGATTGCACCATGCCCTTGGCGGCGTAGTATGGACGGACAGCTGCCGTATCCCGGTGAAAAGCCGCGAGCCGCGTCTTGAAAACCTCGGGATCATCGTCCTTGCGAACAGGAATTCCGGCAGCCTTGGCGTCTGCTGCGCGCTTGACGATGCGATCCACGAGGCGGGTTTCATCAACCACGAGATCAATCACCGCATTGAGATTCAGCCCCTTTGCGGAAAGCATGGCTTCCAGCGCATCGGCCTGCGCCACGGTGCGGGGAAAGCCGTCGAGGATGAAGCCCTTCTTCGCGTCCGGCTGCTCGATCCGGTCGGCGATGATACCAACCACAATCTCGTCCGAGACAAGACCGCCTGATTCCATCACCGACCTGGCCTTGAGGCCAACCGCTGTGCCAGAGGCCACGGCGGCTCTCAGCATGTCACCGGTCGAGAGCTGCGGGATACCGTGCTCCTTCACCAGCCGTTCTGCCTGGGTGCCCTTCCCTGCCCCCGGCGGACCCAAGAGGATCAACCGCATCAGCGCTTACTCCCGCGAAGCTTGGCCTTCTTGATCAGGCCTTCATATTGATGCGCGATCAGGTATCCCTGAACCTGCGCAACCGTATCCATCGTCACCGACACGACGATCAGGATCGACGTGCCGCCGAGATAGAACGGCAGAGATGCATAGCTGATCAGGAACTCGGGGAGCAAGCATACGAAAGTCAGATACAGGGCACCAACAAGGGTAATGCGGGTTAGCACATAGTCGATATGGGTAGCGGTGCGCTCGCCGGGGCGAATGCCGGGAATGAAGCCCCCCTGCTTTTTCAGATTATCCGCCGTCTCCGCCGGATTGAAAACGATGGCGGTGTAGAAGAATGCGAAGAAGATGATCATCGCCGCATAAAGGATCATGAACAGCGGGCGGCCGTGGCCGAGATAGACGTTGACCAGCTGCAGCCACTCGGGACCGCCACCTTGCGCCTGGAAGCTCGCCATGGTGGCGGGCAGCAGCAGCAGAGAAGAAGCGAAGATCGGCGGGATGACACCCGATGTGTTGAGCTTGAGCGGCAGGAACGATGTCTGGCCCTCATAGACCTTGTTGCCGACCTGACGGCGCGGATAGTTGATCAGCAACCGCCGCTGCGCGCGTTCCATGAACACGATCAGCGCGATAAGGCCAACGACCATCACCATCACGAACAGGATCAGAACGGTCGAGATCGCGCCCTGGCGGCCAAGCTCCAGGGTGCCGAAAATGGCTGAAGGCAGTTCCGCCACGATACCTGCGAATATGATCAGCGAGGTCCCGTTACCGATGCCGCGGCTGGTGATCTGCTCGCCCAGCCACATCAGGAACAGCGTGCCGCCGGTGAGCGTGAGAACCGTGGACAGAACGAAGAACGGACCAGGGCTCTGCACCAGATTGCCGGAGCCCTGCAAACCGACCGCAATGCCCCAGGCCTGGAACAGTGCGAGAATCACGGTGAGATAACGCGTGTACTGGTTGATCTGGCGGCGGCCGCTCTCGCCTTCCTTCTTCAGGGCTTCCAGCTTGGGTGACACCGTCGTCAGCAGCTGGAGGATGATGGAGGCCGAGATATACGGCATGATGTTGAGCGCGAAGATCGCCATGCGGCTGACGGCACCGCCCGAAAACATGTTGAACAATCCCAGGATGCCCTGCTGGGCATTGGCAAAAGAGGCGCGCAAAGCCTCGGGATCAATGCCGGGCAGCGGGATATAGGTGCCAAGGCGATAGACCAGCAATGCGCCGAGGGTGAAGAAGATGCGCTTCTTCAGCTCTTCCGCCTTGGCGAGAGCGCCGAAGTTCAAGCTGGACGCGAGTTGTTCTGCTGCCGATGCCATCGTTCCCCGCGATCTTTCGAGCGCGACCCTGTCAGAGTGACCACTTCCGGAATCTGCCCGTCAGCAGCCATCAAGTCCGTAAACACACAAACGCCCGGGTCAAGCCCGGGCGCTGCCCCGGAGACGTTCCTCCGGTGAAATAGGGACGCGGCGAGCGTTATGCCAGCCGCGCCGCAATCTTAAGCCGAGGCCTCGACAACCGGGCGAAGGATCTTCACCGAGCCGCCAGCCTTTTCGATGGCAGCCACTGCCGAAGCCGATGCTGCCCAGACCTCGAAGGAGAGCTTCGACTTCAATTCGCCCTGGCCCAACACCTTCACGCCATCACGGGCGCGGGAGAGGATGCCAGCAGCAACAAGCGCATCGACCGTGACCGAGGCCTTGGCGTCGAGCTTGCCCGCTTCCACCGCCTGCTGGACACGGCCGAGGTTCACCTCATTGAGGTCCAAAGCGTGGATGTTGTTGAAGCCGCGCTTGGGCAGGCGACGATGCAGCGGCATCTGGCCGCCTTCGAAGCCCTTGATGGCCACGCCGGTCCGGGCCTTCTGACCCTTGACGCCGCGGCCGGAGGTCTTGCCCTTGCCCGAACCGATACCACGTCCGACGCGCATGCGCTTCTTGGTGGCGCCGACATTATCATGGAGTTCTGTGAGTTTCATGGATCTCTCCTCCTCACTTCGCGACGACGATGCGCACCATGTGCGCAACGGTTGCCACCATGCCGCGGGCTTCAGGAGTATCCTTCAGCGTGCGGCGATCCCCGATCTTGCCAAGGCCAAGACCCGTGAGGGTCTGTGCCTGCTTGCCGGGACGGCGGATGGGACTGGCGTATTGTTCGACGGTGATCGTCTGTACTGCTGCTTTTGCCATGATCGCGTCTCCTTACGAATCCGCGCCAGCTTCAGCATCGGCGCCACCGCGACGAGCCTGGAGCTGGGACACCTTGAGGCCACGGCGGGCTGCAACCGAACGGGGTGCATCCTCGTTGCCCAGGGCATCGAATGTGGCGCGAACCATGTTGTAGGGATTCGACGAACCAAGCGACTTGGCGACAACGTCCTGCATGCCGAGCGTTTCGAAAATCGCACGCATTGGACCGCCTGCGATCACGCCAGTACCGGCCGGAGCCGCGCGGAGAATGACCTTGCCGGCGCCGTGGCGACCCGCGACATCGTGATGAAGTGTGCGGCCTTCGCGCAGCGGCACGCGGATCAGCGCGCGCTTGGCGGCTTCCGTGGCCTTGCGGATAGCCTCTGGCACTTCACGGGCCTTGCCGTGACCGTAGCCGACGCGGCCCTTCTGGTCGCCGACAACGACAAGGGCTGCGAACGCCATGCGGCGGCCACCCTTGACGGTCTTGGCAACGCGGTTGATGTGGACCAGACGGTCCACGAATTCGTTGTCGCGCTCTTCGCGATCATCGCGGCGGCCTCGACCGCCTTCACGTGGCTCTTTCGCCATTATCCGTGTCTCCTTCACTGACGCGGGACGGAAACCCGCTCGCTTATGTCCAGGGGCCGAGTTTTCGGCTCCCGGTTGTGGATTTAGAAATCGAGGCCGCCTTCGCGGGCACCTTCGGCAACTGCCTTGACGCGGCCATGGTAGAGGTATGAACCACGGTCGAATACGACCTGCTTCACACCGGCCTTGAGCGCGCGCTCAGCTGCAATCTTGCACACCATCTTGGCGGCGCTGACGTCCGAGCCGGTCTTCAGATCCTTCTTGATGTCCTTCTCGACGGAGGAAGCGGCAGCAACGGTATGCCCCTTCACATCATCGATCACCTGGACATAGATCTGCTTCGCGGAGCGAAACACGGAAAGGCGCGGGCGGCCGTAAGCCACCTCCTTGAGTTCGCGCCGGGTGCGGGCCTGACGGCGCGCCTGGGTAATAGCGTTCTTCGACATGATCTGTGCTCTTCCCCGCCCTTACTTCTTCTTGCCTTCCTTGCGGAAGATGAATTCACCTGCGTACTTGACGCCCTTGCCCTTGTAGGGCTCGGGACCGCGCCAGGCGCGGATCTCTGCGGCAACCTGACCGACTTTCTGCCGGTCGTTGCCCGAAATCGTGATTTCCGTGGGCTTCGGGGTGACAACGGTAATCCCGTCAGGGATCGCGTAGTTCACGTCGTGGCTGTAGCCGAGCGAAAGCTGCAAAGTCTTGCCAGCAATTGCCGCCTTGTAGCCGACACCGGTGATCTCAAGCTTCTTCTCGAAGCCTGCGGTTGCACCGGTAACGATGTTCTGCACCTGGGCGCGGGTGGTTCCCCACATCGCCCTGGCACGTTTTGTTTCATTGCGTGGCGAGAAGGTGATGGCGGAGCCATCAATCTTCACGTCTACATCGTCAGAGCCAGCGAACTTGAGTTCACCCTTGGGGCCCTTGGCGAAAATCGTGTTGCCTTCTGTGCGAACCTGACAACCGGCAGGAATCGTGACAGCCATTTTACCGAGACGGGACATATTTTCTCTCCTCTCGATCAGAAGACTTTGCAGAGCACTTCGCCACCAACATTGCTCTCGCGTGCAGCATGATCGGCCATCACGCCCTTGGGCGTGGAGACGATCGTGACACCGAGGCCGTTGGCAACGCTGGGCATTGCATCGACGGAGACATAAACGCGGCGACCGGGCTTCGATACGCGCTCGATCATCTTGATGACCGGCTGGCCATCAAAATACTTGAGCTCGATATCGAGGTCGGTGCGGCCATTCTCATATTCTGTAACGGAGTAATCACGGATGTAACCTTCGCTTTTCAGCACTTCGAGAACGCGGGCACGCAAACGCGAACCAGGTGTCGACACCTTGGCCTTGCGGCGCATCTGGGCATTCCGGATGCGGGTGAGCATATCGCCGAGCGGATCGGTCATGGACATTGTCAGACCCTCCTTACCAGCTTGACTTGGTCAAGCCGGGAACAAGACCCCGGTTGCCAAGGTCACGCATGGCGATGCGCGACATCTTCAGTTTGCGATAATAGGCGCGCGGACGGCCTGTCACTTCGCAGCGGTTCTTGATCCGTGTCGCCGACGCATTGCGCGGCAGCTGGGCGAGTTTCAGAGTGGCAGCGAACCGTTCTTCGAGGCTCGTTTCCTTGTTCATGATAATCGCCTTCAACCGGGCGCGCTTGCCAGCCTGCTGGCCAGTGAGCTTCTTGCGCCGGTTGTTCTTCTCGATCATGCCTTTTTTGGCCATGTGATCTTATCTCCTGGTGTCCGCGTTTGAGCTCAGGGTTTATCGAAACCCGGACTCACTGCCGGAACGGGAAGTTGAAGAGTTTGAGGAGCGCCCGCGCCTCGTCGTCAGACTTGGCGTTGGTGCAAACGATGACGTCCATGCCCCAGATCTGGTCGATCTTGTCATAGGCGATTTCGGGGAACACGAGGTGCTCCTTGATGCCCATGGCAAAGTTGCCGCGGCCATCGAAGCTCTTCGGGTTCAGTCCACGGAAGTCACGCACCCGCGGCAGAGCCACGGTGACGAGACGGTCCATGAATTCGTACATGCGCGTCTTGCGCAGGGTTACCTTCGCGCCGATCGCAAGATTCTCGCGCAGCTTGAAGTTCGAAATGGCTGCACGGGCGCGCGTCAATGTCGGCTTCTGACCAGCGATGAGAGCGAGATCGGCGGCAGCGATGCCGGCCTTCTTGCTGTCGGCAACAGCTTCACCGATACCCATGTTGATCACGATCTTGGTGACCACGGGCACTTCCATGGCGTTCTTGTAGCCGAACTGCTCGGTCATCTGCGTGCGGACGACATCTGCATAGTGCTTCTTGAGCCTGGGCTCATAAGTCTTGAGATCAAGCATCGATCAGATCCCCCGAACGCTTGGCGAAACGAACCTTGCGGCCGTCATCGAGAATTTTGAAACCAACGCGGGTGGCCTTGCCATCCTTTGGATCATCAACAGCAAGGTTGCTGAGCTGGATAGCCGCTTCCTTCGTGATGATGCCGCCGGCCTGCGTCTGCGACTGCTTCTGGTGACGCTTGACGAGGTTTACACCCCGGACAAGCGCGCGGCCTTCGACGGGACGCACTTCGAGCACTTCGCCCGATTTGCCCTTGTCACGGCCAGTGAGGACGACAACCTTGTCGCCTTTCTTGATCTTCGCAGCCATCAGAGCACCTCAGGAGCCAGCGAAATGATTTTCATGTGGTTCTTCGCGCGCAGCTCGCGGGGCACTGGCCCGAAGATGCGTGTGCCGACCGGCTCTTTCTGATTGTTGATCAGAACCGCAGCATTGCTGTCGAAGCGGATGACCGAACCATCGGCACGGCGAATATCCTTCGCAGTGCGCACGACGATGGCCTTCATCACGTCGCCTTTTTTGACTTTACCGCGGGGAATGGCCTCCTTGATGGAGACAACGATGACATCACCGACGCCGGCGTACTTCCGTTTGGAGCCGCCGAGCACCTTGATGCACATCACGCGACGAGCGCCTGAATTGTCGGCGACGTCCAGATTCGTTTGCATCTGGATCATAGGCTTTGATCCCTTTCTTGTTTCAGATCGGTTTCCGGCTCGGGGTTCCGAACCGGACTACGCCTGACGGAAGTCTCGTCATGTCAGCAGAGCCGACACAACGCCTCCTCGCCTTTCGTTTGGAAAGAGCGCGGGCCATACAGGAGGCCCACACATAAATCAACCGCTTCCGTACGAAATTCGGAAGCAGAGGATCAGCCAAGCGCAAAGCACGTGGCTGATGTTCGATTTAGCCGGAAACCAGCAAATTACTTAGCGTCACCGACAAGTGTCCAGCGCTTCAGCTTGGAGACCGGCGCCGTCTCTTCGATGCGCACGATCTCACCAATCTTGGCGGCGTTCGCCTCGTCATGAGCGTGGTAGTTCTTGGAACGGCGCACCGTCTTCTTGAGCAGCGGATGCGTGAAACGACGCTCCACCTTCACGACGACGGTCTTGTCCT
>CAXTUM010000078.1:0-8751 GCA_964247205.1 uncultured Beijerinckiaceae bacterium | reverse complement strand
GTCATCCTCGGCGGCTTCGGCGGTGACGATGCGGTGGCGGGCGGCAAGGCGGAAGCCCGGCCCTACAAGGCGGGCTCGGCGGAAGACGCGGCCTACATCATGAAGAACGCCCAGAAGGTCATCATCGTGCCGGGCTACGGCATGGCGGTGGCGCAGGCGCAGCATGCGTTACGCGAGATGGGCGATCTCCTGAAGAAGGAAGGCGTCGAGGTGAAATACGCGATTCACCCCGTGGCCGGCCGCATGCCGGGCCACATGAACGTGCTGCTTGCGGAAGCCAATGTGCCTTACGACGAGGTCTTTGAGCTTGAAGATATCAACAGCGAGTTCGGCCAGGCTGATGTGGCCTTCGTCATCGGCGCAAATGACGTGACCAACCCGGCGGCCAAGACCGACAAAACCTCGCCCATTTACGGCATGCCGGTCCTGGATGTGGAAAAGGCTGGCACGGTGCTCTTCGTTAAGCGCGGCATGGGCGGCGTGGGTTATGCTGGTATCGACAACGAGGTGTTCTACCGGGCGAACACGATGATGCTGCTGTCGGACGCCAAGAAGATCGTGGAGAGCATCGTCAAGGCGATGGCGCATTGAGGCAGGCTGTCTTGTCCTTCTCCCCTTGCGGGAGAAGGTGGTCGCCGGATGGCGACCGGATGAGGGGTCACGCAGGTCTCAGAGTTCAGTGCAACCCCTCACCCGTCAGGCTACGCCTGCCACCCTCTCCCGCAAGGGGAGAGGGATAGTTCTCCACCACCTACACCCGCTCCATCTCCGCCAGATCCCAGTACAGCCCCGCCATGATCGCCAGCCCCTCCCGCACCACGGACAGCGGCACGTGCTCGTTGGGCGCGTGCTGCGAGCACGCCGGATAGGAATGCGGACACCAGATCGTCGGCAGCTCCAGAATGTCGGTGAAGATGTCATTGGGCAGCGAGCCGCCGAGATTGGGCAGGATGGCGGGTTTCTCGCCATGCGTCCGCGTGATCGAGTCCACTGCGAAGCGCACGTAGGGGTGGTCCGGATCAAGCCGTGTCGCCGCGAACATTTCGTCGCGTGACGGGCCGATCTGCACGCGGGTGAAGCCGTGGCGATCCAGAAAACGGCGCAGGGTGCCCAGCATGTCGGATGTTTCGACGCCCACGACGAAGCGCAGCTGCATCCGCGCCCAGGCCCGGGGCGGGATGGCGTTGACTGGCGCTTCCGGATTGCCCGACTTGAAGGCCAGCACCTCGAGGTTGCACCAGCCGAAAACCTTTTCCGCAAGGCTCAGGCCGGGCTCGCCCCACCATGGCTCCAGCGGCGGGCCGCCCTCATCCGAAGTAACGGCGATATCGGCCAGCACGCGCTTGACGCTATCCGGGATATGAGTCGGCACGAATTCCGGCACGCGGATCTGGCCGGTCGGTCCCACGAGGCAGGCAATGGCATGGGAAAGCTCAATCGCAGGATTGGAAATCAGGCCGCCCCAGTTGCCGGAATGATGGCCGCCCTCGCGCGCATCGATCCACAGGTCGAAGTTGAAGCCGCCGCGCGCGCCCATGAAGACGGTCGGTCGCTTTGCTGACAGGCGCGGCCCGTCGGAGGCCACGAGGACATCGGCGCGCATTGTCTCGCGGTGCTGCTGGCAGAGTTCGCGCAAGCCCGGAGAGCCCATCTCCTCGCCCATCTCGATCAGGTATTTTGCGTTGAAGCCGAGCTTGCCGCGTGTCTCAAGCACGGCCCTCAGCGCCGTCATGTTGATGGCGTGCTGGCCCTTGTTGTCGACCACGCCGCGCCCGTACCAGCGGTTGTCCTTCTCGACCATTGTCCAGGGGGAGAGGCCATCGGCCCATTCCGCATCCATACCGCGGATGACATCACCGTGACCGTAGCCAAGCACGGTGAGCGCATCAGGGCTCTCGATGCGCTGAGCGAGCAGGAACGGCCCCTTGTTCTTCGGATTGGCGATGATCTGCGTCGTGAAGCCCATGGACTGGAAATCAGGAATCATCTCGTCCACCAGATAGCGCGCGAGGTCCGCTGCGCGCTCCGGGTTCTGGCTCTCCGTTGGGATGGCCACGCGACGCGCCAGCGTGGCCTTGAAAGCCCCTGATGTGAAATTATCGACGGATCGGGCAATAGCCGCTTCGCGGGTCATGAATGCTCCCAGTCGGGCGCCAGCACATCGCGCAGGCCGTCACCCATGAGGTTGATGGACAGAACCAGCAGGGCCAGTGCTGACCCCGGAATGGCGATAAGCCAGAACGAGAAGAACATGTAACTCTTGGCTTCCGAGATCATCAGGCCCCAGGACGGCAGCGGGGGCTGCACGCCAAGGCCGAGAAAGGAGAGCGCGGCTTCGAGCAGGATGGCGCTGGCCGCTTCCACCGTGGCCACCACGATCAACTGCGGCATGATATTGGGCAGCACGTCTTTCAGCAGGATGCGCGGCGTGGTGGAGCCCAGCGACTTGGCGGCGTCGATGTATTCGAGCGAGCGCACCTGCTGCGTCGCGGCGCGCATGACCACGGCGAAACGTTCCCATTTCAGCAGGCCCAGAACCGAGATGACGACGATCAGCGAACCGCCGACCATGGCGACAACTGCCAGCGCAACCAGCACCACGGGAAGCGCCAGCCGCGCCGTGATCACGAACATGATCGCCATGTCGATCCGCCCGCCGAAATATCCGGCGAGAACGCCCATTACCGTGCCGATCAGCCCGGATACCAGCATGACCGACAGGCCGATAAGCAGCGAGATGCGCGCGCCGTAGAGCAAGCGCGAGAGATAATCCCGCCCGAGATTGTCCGTGCCCAGAGGATGCAGCCAGGTTCCTTTGGCGTGCCAGAACGGCGGCACGAGGCGTTTGGTCAGGTCCTGCGCATAGGGATCATGCGGCGCGAGGAGCTGTGCGAACAGGGCGCAGAACACGATTGCCGCGAACAGGACCAGCCCCGCCATCAGGCCGCGATGGCCGAGGATACGGCCACGCAGCTTCAGCCAGTCAGCGTGGCGCTCTTCCGCTGGCGTGAGGGCAATAGCGCTCATGCCTTGCCCTCCCTCAGACGAGGATCGATCCAGGCATTCAGCAGGTCGCCGCCCAGCGTCAGCAGCACGTAGGTGACCGCCAGCATCATCAGCACCGCCTGCGTCACCGGGAAATCCTTGTGGGTGATGGACTGGTAGGCGAGGTAGCCCAGGCCATCAAGCGCGAAGATTGTCTCGATGATGATGGACCCGCCCAGCAGGAACCCAAGCTGCACGGCGGCCAGCGCCACCACCGGCACCAGCGCATTGCGCAGGGCATGGTTCAGCACCACCTTGCGCGGCAATGGCACTTTGGCATGGGCGGTGCGGAGAAAGTCCGAGTTCATCACCTCGGGCATGCCCGCGCGAACGAGGCGCATGAGCGGCGGCGTGACGTAGTAGCCCAGCGCGATGGTCGGCATGACGAAATGCCACCATGTGCCGCTGCCTGACACCGGCAGCCAGCGCAGGTTGATCGAAAACAGCATGATCAGCAGCAGGGCGAAGAAGAAATTGGGCAAGGCCTGCCCCACGACGGCGACGGAGAGGGCAAGACGGTCGATCCAGGAATTGGGATTCAGCGCGGCGATCACGCCCAGCGGGATCGACAGGGCCAGCGCAAAGACGATGGAGAAGAGCCCCAGCCACACCGTGGTGCCGATCTTGTCCGCGATCAACCCTGCAACGGCAGTCTTGAAATAGAGCGACTGGCCAAAATCGCCGGAGAGCGTCCGGCCCAGCCAGTCAAGATATTGCACGATCAGAGGGCGGTCGAGACCATAGGTCTTTCGCACGAGATCGATATCGGCCTGCCGCGCGCCTTCGCCCGCAATGGCCAGCGCCACATCGCCCGAGAGCCGCAGCAGCAGGAAGCTCACGGCGGAGACTACTATGGCGACGGCAAGGGCCAGCAGAAGGCGTTTGAAGGTGTAGGTCAGCATGGGATCGTCGTGTCTGCTGTCGTCCCCGCCCGGAGCGCAGCGGAGGGGAAGGGGATCCAGACTGAACCCGCCGAGCTGTCGGTGAGGCTGGTCTGGATCCCCTTCCCTCGCCTTCGGCTCGCCGGGGATGACAACGCAAGCGTTGTCACTTCCAGCTCACTTCCCACAAGCGCGGCAATTCATCCGGATAGGTCTTCATGTCGAGGCCCTTGCCCATAACGTAGAAGGTCACCAGCGAGTACAGCGGCACGCCCAGAGCGCGTTCCTGGATCAGGCCCAGCGCCTTGGCGTAGGCCTCCTTGCGCGCTTCAGGTGCGACAGATGTATCGCCTTTTTCCAGCAGGTCCCGCACCTCCGGATCACGGTTCACGTCATCCGGAAGCCATTTGAAATAGACCGGCGTGGAGGCAGACACGTCGTTCACGGAGAACGAGCCCCAGGTCTGATGGGACAGTGCGACCTTGCCCTGCCGCGTCTGCTCGCGCATGGCGGCGTATTGCATAAACCGCAGGTTCGCCTTGATGCCGATGGCGCGAAGATAGTTCACCATCGCCTCGCTGTGGGGGCGCTCGCGGTATGCAAAAAGGTCGATTTCGAAACCGTTGGCAAAACCCGCTTCTGCCATCAGCTTCTTCGCCTCGGCAACATCATATTTGAACTTGGGCGCCTGCGTATCGATGCATCCAAACTGGCCGGGGAAGCAGATGACATTGAGCACGCGCCCGCCCTCTCCCACCAGCTGTTTCACCATGGTTTCGCGGTCGATGGCCATGGCCATAGCGCGGCGCACCCGCAGGTCGCGCAGCGGCTGCGCAGGAGTGTTCTCCTGCGTGTTCATGTTCAGAAAGACGATGCGCATCGTTTCACCGCTCTTCACATCGAGATGCGGCACGGCCTTCAGTTGATCCGCCTGGTCTGGCGGCACGTTCATGATGAGATCCAGCCCGCCCGCCAGCATTTCCGCCATCTGCGTCTGGCGGTCAGGGATGAAGCGGATTTCGATCTTCTCGATCCTGGGCTGCGGCTTGGGGCTGTCCCTGAAATAGTCCTTGTTGCGCTCCAGCCTGAGATACTTGCCGATGGCATGCTCGGTGACGCGGTAGGGGCCGGAGCCGACAGCCGCCGTGTTCATACCTGCGGGACCGGCCTTTGCGTAGTATTCACTTGGGTGGATCACGATTGGCCCTGCGAGATACTCGATTGCCGCCGGGAAGGTGCGCTTCAGTTTGATGCGCACCTTGTAGGCGTCGAGCTTCTCGGCGCTCTCGAGCCAGTCCACGTTGTTTTGTGTCACCACCTTGTTCTCGGGTTTCGAGACAAAGTTGAGGGTGTAGACCACATCATCCGCCGTAAAGGTTTGTCCGTTGTGGAACTTCACGCCTTGGCGGAGATCCATCTCAAGAGTCTTGTCATCAACCCATTTCCAGGCTGTGGCGAGTTGACCCTTGTAATCTCCGCTGGCGGGATCGCGGTAGATCAGGGTGTCCCAGACGTGCTGGCCGATGATGACGCCGATGCGGACATTGTTGAAGAACGGATCGATGTTCTCCGGCACCTGATCATAGGCAAAGCGGATCGTGTTGCTGGCCTTCTGGGCCAGAGCCCCGGAAAGGCCCGCAAACATTGCAAAACCGGCGACGCCGACCACTTTGAGGAAAGACCGCATGAAGACCTCCGACCGGCAGCAATTTTGCCTAGTCAGAGTACTTTCAGGCCGGGGGCAGACCCCGTCAAGGGATAGAATTCAGCCGCCGACCAGAGCCAGGTTGCGCTTCGCCATGGCGTTCTCCGGGTCCTTGCGCAGGGCAAGCCGGAAGTCCGCCTTCGCCCGCTTGAAATCACGGCGCAGATAATAGGAATAGCCCCGGTTGTTCAGCACAGTCGACGAGGCGCCGCCCAACCGGATGGCCTCGGCATAGGACCTGTCGGCGAGATCGAAGCGCCCGAGCTGATCATAGGATGCGGCGAGGCCTATCAGTGGCTCCAGACTGTCCGGAGCCTGTTCGACTGCGGCCCGGAAATGCTTTTCCGACAAACCAAAATTGCCGCTGCGGAAATGCTCCTTGCCCAGCCGCAAATCCTCGTCACCTGGACCAGGACGGACAGGCGTCTCGCTGCCGCCCGTGCTGGCGGTCACGGTCGAGCCGTCACTCTTGAGCGCAGCCGATATGTCATTGGTCTGGCACGCTGCCAGACCAGGCAACACGGCTGCAGCCAGCGCCAGCATTCTCCAGCGGATGATCATCGAAAGCCCCATCAGATCCCGGTCGCCTTGACCTTCATGTATGCAGGAAACAGCAAAATGATGAACAATATGGGAAAGATGAAAATGATCATCGGAACGACCATCTTCGAGGGCAGGGCTGTCGCCTTCTCCTCGGCGCGCATCATGCGCTTGTTGCGCATGTCATCACTGTAGATCTTGAGCGAATCGACGAGACTCGAGCCTAGTTCCGCCGATTGCTGCAGCAATGTCGCGAAGGTGCGGGCTTCCTCAAGCCCAAGACGTTCCGAGAGGTTCTGGAGCGCATCATTCATGCTGCGGCCTGCACGGATTTCAAGCGTGGCGAAATAGAGATTGGCAGACAGCGACGGATAGGAATCCGCCATCTCGCGGCAAACCCGGTTGATTGCGGCTTCCATGCTGAGTCCGGCCTCGCAGCACACGATCATCAGATCGAGAAAATCGGGAAAGCCGCCACGGTGTTCATCCTTGCGCTTGCTGATGATGCGGTCAAGCAGGATGGGGGGCAGGAAGTACCCCAGCCCGGCGCCGCCGACGAGCTTCACGTAGACGGCCGTGGTCTCGTCCTGCAAAAAGAGCCCGAGGGTGAAACCCAGTGCAGCCAGCCCAAGCATCGCTCCGACGCGGATCGTCAGGAAAATAGCCGGCGCTCCGGGATTGTAATAGCCCGCCTGGATCATCTGCTTGCGCAGGATCTTGCTTGCGGCATGGTCTCCTTCACCGAAAAGACGGTCAATCGACTGCGAGAGCTGCGCCAGGGTTGTCCTGTGGGAAGTTTCCGGCGGAACACTGCCTCCAGCCGCATTCATGGCGCCTTCCGCAGTGAGGCGCACTGTACGCCGCTTCACATCCGACCGCGCCATCAGCCAATACCCCGCCACAACGCATGCGGCCAGCGCCAGCGCAGATACGAGCGCTATCAGCAGCGTCGCAGGATCTGCAATGACGAAGTCGATGATGTCGTAGATCGTTTCCATGAGCTGGCCCTGTCAGATCTTCATGTTGACGAGCTTGCGCATGATCAGCATGCCGATGGCCATCCAGCAGAGACTGCCGATGAAGACCATCTGCGTTTCCGGTTGCCCTTTGGTGGCATCGAAGAAAGTGGGATCCGCCATTTGCACCATGAAGTAGATCGCAACTGGCAAGATGGTCAGGGCATTGGCCGAAAAGCGGGCTTCCGATGACAGCGCCTTGATCTTGCGGCGCATCTTGAACCGGTCGCGGATCAGCTTTGTCAGGCCTTCGAGGATGGCGGCAAGATTGCCGCCGGTGCCGCTCTGGATTGACACCGAAGTGACAAACAACGGGAGGTCGTCCTGGCCCACCCGCTTCGCAAGATTGCGCAGGGCGCCTTCCAGCTCCAGGCCGAACGACAGTTCATCCGTCACCATGCCGAACTCGCTGCCGACAGGGTCAGGCATCTCCCGCGCCACGAGACCGATGGCGGTCTGGATAGGATGGCCTGCCTTGAGGCTGCGGACGATCACGTCAATCGCATCCGGCAATTGCTCGGAAAAGCGCATGATGCGCCGGGCTCTCAGATATTTGAGCACCAGAAGCGGCAGAACAGCCCCTGCCAGAAACGCGCCGAGCAGATACTCCGGACCGCTCCTGTCGAGGATGACGGGAATCACCGGCCCCGCCAGCGCGCTGACCGTCCAGAGCATGCCGACCTTGCGGGGGCCGATACGCACCCCTGATTGCGCGATGAGGTTCAGGAGGGCGCTCAGAACGCCGGTCTCGCCATCGTCCCGGATGCCGCGCTCGCGCTTGATCTGCTGCAGCGCATCTTCGCGGTTGATGGTTTTCTTCTGAATCTGCAGTCTGCGGTTGACGTTCTCGCGATAACGCTGCGCATCGAAGAACAGCGCATAGGCCGATTCCGCAATCAGCACAGCGAACAGGGCCGCTCCGATCAGCAGGGGCCAGTACTCCGGAAGTTCATTGAAAAGCGCAGTCACAGCGGTTTTCCCGGATCGAAGTAATGGCCAGGAATCTGCACACCCTTGGCCGCGAGGTCGTTCAGGAAGCGCGGGCGTACTCCGGTCGCCTCATAATGGCCATGGATTGTTCCATCGGCATCCGTCTTGATGCGCACGAATTTGAAAATCTCCTGCATCTGCAGAATGTCGCCTTCCATGCCGGTGATTTCGGCAATGGATGTCACCCGGCGTTTGCCGTCCGACATGCGCTGGAGTTGCACGATGAGGCGGATCGCTGCAGCGATCTGGCTGCGGATCGAGGTCTGCGACATCGGCAAGCCCGCCATACCGATCATTTGCTCGAGACGCGAAACCGCCTCACGCGGATTGTTGGCATGGACCGTCGCCATCGAGCCCTCGTGGCCGGTGTTCATGGCCTGCAGCATGTCGAAAGCTTCCTCGCCACGGCACTCGCCCAGGATGACGCGATCCGGGCGCATGCGCAGCGCGTTCTTGATCAGGTCCCGCTGCTTGATCTCGCCCTTGCCCTCAAGGTTGGGAGGCCGCGTTTCCATGCGCGCCACATGCGGCTGCTGCAGCTGCAGTTCGGCGGCGTCCTCGATGGTGATAAGAC